>JAHIYU010000012.1 GCA_018814885.1 bacterium
GTCGCCGTCGCCGCCGGCGCGGCCGCCGCCGCCAGGATCGTGCTGCGGGCCGGTACCGCGCCCGTGGTGAACGTGTCGCCCGAAGCTGCGGCGGCGGGGCTGGCCGTGACGCCCATCGTCTCGTCCGACGACCTGGCCGCTCATGCCGGCGACGAGGAAGGGGCGGCGTTCGAACTGTTCCGTGGTCTCAACGAAGCCCTGTGGAATTGCGGCGTGAGGATTATCGCGCCGCGCGGCGCGGTTCTCGGGGCGCCGATCCACGTCCGGGTGCAGGCCGGCGCCGGCGCCGTCCTGCCGCGGATCGTCGTGGAGGTCGGGGAAGGCGCCGAGGTCACGCTCGTCGAGGAACATACGGGCGGTCGGCTGGGAACGCGTGTGGTCGGCCGCACGGAACTCGTCGCCGCCGCAGCCGCGCGCCTGCACCACGTCCTGGTGCAGCGCTGGGAGGACGGCGTCAACGGGCACCTGACGGCCCGGGCCCGCGTCGGGCGCGAAGCCGATCTGCTGACGACCTTCGCCTCTCTGGGCGGGGACCGAGCCAAGGTCGAGCTCTTGACCGATCTCGCCGGCGAGGGAGCGCGCAGCGAGATGATGGGCATCGCGTTCGGCACCGGGAACCAGCGCTTCGACCATCACACCCGGCACCGCCATCTCGCATGCAACACCTGGAGCAACATCGACTTCAAGGCCGTCGCCGACGGGAGTTCCCGCAGCAGCTATACCGGCCTGATCCGCATCGAAGAAAAGGCGCGGGCGAGCGAGGCCTACCAGGAAAACCGCAACCTCCTGCTCTCCAGCGCGGGGCGGGCCGATTCGATCCCGGAGCTGGAGATCCTCAACGAGGATGTCTCGTGCAGCCATGGCGCCACCGTCGCGCCGGTCGACCCCGCCCAGGTGTTCTACCTGCAGTCGCGCGGCCTCGCGCCCGGCGAGGCCGTACGGCTGGTGGTCCAGGGATTCCTGGCGAAGGCAATCGACCGCCTGCCCGACGGTACGCGGGAGGCCGTCGCCGGCCTGGTCGATTCGCGCCTGGAGGGGTTGCGGGGGAGAGCGGCATGAACGTCGAACGCCACGCCTGCCTGCCGGGTCTCGCCGGGGCCGATCCCTGCCAGGGACAGCAGGGTGATTGTGTCCGCTGCGGCGGCATCTTCACCGATCGCTTTCCCGTTTTGAGACGATCGATCAACGGCCATAAACTGGTCTACCTGGACAACGCGGCGACGACCCAGAAACCGGAATCCGTCATCGCCGCCGAAGCCCGCTACTACCGCCGCCACAACGCCAACGTGCACCGGGGCATGCATGCACTGGCCACCGAGGCCACCGAGCTCTACGAGTCCTGTCGCCGGCGCGTGGCCCTGCTGCTGGGCGTGTCCAGGCCCGAACAGGTCGTGATCACCGGGGGGACCACCGCGTCTCTCAACCTCGCCGCCTTCGGCCTGAGCCACCACCTGAACCCGGGCGACGAGATCCTGTTGACCGAGATGGAGCACCACGCGAACCTGGTGCCCTGGATCGCGCTCGCCCGCCGCGAGGGGTTGCTCCTGCGCCACCTGCCGTTGACCGCGGACGGCGGGCTGGATCTGGGGGCACTGCCCGAGATGCTGAGCGACCGCACCCGGATCGTGTCGCTGGCCTACACTTCCAACGTGCTCGGCACGATCAACCCAGTGGCCGAGATCGCGGCGGCGGCCCACCGCAGGGGCGCCATCGTCATCGCCGACGCCGCCCAGGCGGTCGGCCACCTGCCGCTGGACTTCGCGGCGTCGGGGGTCGATCTGCTGGCCTTTTCGGCGCACAAGGCCTACGGACCCATGGGACTCGGCTTCCTGGTGGGTACCCCGGACGCCCTGGCGAGGCTGGAACCCGTGCAGTTCGGGGGCGAGATGATCGATACGGTCAGCCTGGACGAGGCCACCTGGGCCGAGGTGCCGCACCGCTTCGAGGCGGGCACACCGAACGTGGCGGCGGCGGCGGCCTTCCCGGCGGCGCTGGACCTGCTGGGGGAAGCCGGTCTCGAGCGCATCCGCACCCACGAGATCCAGTTGACCGGATACGCCCTGGAGGCCTTGAAGGGATTCGACGGTCTGACCGTCTACGGGCCCGACGATCCCACCCGCCGCGGCGGCCTGGTCTCCTTCCACGACGAGCGGGTGCACGCCCACGATCTGGCCCAGCTGCTCGATGCGCGGGGCGTCGCCATCAGGGCGGGGCACCATTGCGCCCAGCCTCTGCACGGTAGACTCGGCGTGACGGCCACGGCCCGCGCTTCGTTCGGCATCTACAATTCGCACGACGACATCGACGCCATGGTCGAGGCCATCGCGTACGCCAGGGAGGTGTTCGCATGAACGCCGGCATGGACGATCTCTACCGGGAAGTGATCCTGGACCACCATCGCAGCCCGCGCGGCGCGGAGAAACTGGCCGCGCACGACGTCGAGGCCTCGGGCAAGAACCCGTCGTGCGGCGACGAGGTCACCCTTCAGCTCGGTTTCGACGGCGAGCGGATCTCGAGCGTGGCGGTCCTCTCGCGGGGCTGCGCCATCGCCACGGCCAGCGGCTCGATCCTGGCCGAGCTGGCGGTCGGGCGGACCCTCGCGGAGGTTGTGAGGCTGGCCGAGACCTTTCGCGGGCACATGCGCGGCGACATCCCGGAACTACCCGACGCGCTGGACACTGGCGATCTCGAGGTGCTGACCGGCGTGCGCAGGTTCCCCGCGCGCGTCAAATGCGCCCTGTTGCCGTGGCTGACCGCCCTGGAGGCGGTCCGTGCGCGCGGGCAGGGGCGTGCGGTCGGCGTCTCGACCACGGAGGTATGAAGTGGCGACCCCGAGCCGAAACACCATCATCGAGGCCCTGCGGCCGGTCATCGATCCCGAGCTGAACATCTCCGTCGTGGATCTGGGACTGATTCGCGGCGTGGAGATCGAGCCGGACGACGGCAGCGTCCAGATCGACCTGACCCTGACCAGCCCCATGTGTCCGCTGGGGCCGGAGATCGTCGCCGCCACGCGCAACGCCGCCCTGGGCGTCGACGGCGTGAGGTCGTGTTTTGTGGATCTGGTGTGGAGCCCGCCCTGGGATCCGCGCGCGGACGCCACCGAGGACGTCAAGGCGGAACTGGGCATCTGGGATTGAATCAGCCGGTTGGCCGCCCGCTTCGGCTTCAGTCGCGGCGTTTGCCCGTTTCTTTCCTGATCCGCCGCAGCGTCACCGTGATCACGAACAGCAGCATGATGGCCGAGAATTCCAGCAACCGGCCGGGTTCATAGTTGATGAAGCTCAACGTCTGACCGTTCAGGTTGGCGATCTTTTCGAACACGGCCAGGAAGAAGAACAGCATCGCCACGATGAACATCATGCGGCTGAAGACGCTCATCCAGGTCTCGATCCTCATGACCCACCTCCCACATCGCTCGTCAGGGCGGACATCGCTTCGCCGCGCGGGAAGGTACGCACGCGGTCCAGTTTGATCTGCCAGGTGGTCCGGTACAGCGGCACGTGTGTCATCGACCCGGTCTCCGGGTTGCTGAACCAGAGTTCGTAGTAGCCGGTCTCCTTGTACTCGGTCACGGCGACGAGGTGTCCCCAGTCTGCGGGTACGTCCGTGAAATCGACCAGGCCTGCCTTGTCGCCTTCGAGGGGAGCGCACGAGAGGGCAGTGACCACAAGAAGTGCCAGAAGCGGCAATGACCAGCGCATGACCTCTCCTTTCGCGAGGTTGAAGGTAAGACGGACGATGATGTGATGATATCCGATTTCACAACCCGGGTAAACAGGTATCGCGCAAGCCGGCCGGCCACGCGCGGCGATCCCGCCGGGCAGGGCGCCTCACTCCACCCAGCGGGTGACGAAGATGTTGGTGTCGTGCGGCCCGGAGTTGTGCCGGTTGCTGCCGAAGACGAAGGTCTCGCCGTCGGGCGCCCACAGGGGGAAGCCGTCGAAGCCCTCGCTGTAGGTGATGCGCTCCAGGTTCGTGCCGTCCAGGTCGACCATCCACAGCTCGAATTCGCGTCCCCGCGGCGCGGGGTGGTTGCTGGCGAAGATGATCTTCTCGCCCGAGGGATGGAAGAACGGCCCGAACGAGGCGCAACCGAGACTTGTGATCTGTTGCTGGCCGGCGCCGTCGGCGTCCATGATCCAGATCTCCATGACCGACGGGCGCACCTTCTGGTCGGCCAGCAGGCGCCGGAAGTCGTCCAGCTCGGGACCTGGGGCGGGATGGTGGCTGCGATAGACGATCCGCGTCCCGTCGGGGGAGAAGAAGGGGCCGCCGTCGTATCCCGGCGTGCGTGTCAGGCGCCGGATGTCGCCGCCGTCGAGGTCCATGGTGTAGATGTCCAGGTCGCCGTCGCGGGCGGAGGTGAAGACGATGGTTTCGCCGTCGGGGGAGACCGTGGCCTCGGCGTCGTAGCCGGAGGTGTCGGTCAGGCGGACCAGTGCTCCGGTCTCGAGGTCCAGCCTGACGATGTCGTAGTCGGCGAAGATCCCCCACACGTAACCCTGGCTCATGTCCGGCGGTTGGGGGCATGCCGGTCCGGCGAGGTGGGTCGTGGCGTAGATCACGTACCGGTCGTCGCCGGTGAAGTAGGCGCAGGTGGTCCGGCCCTCGCCGGTCGACAGCAGTTCGGGGTTGCCGCCGCCCGTGGGCATGACCATGATCTGGTCGCACGCGAAGGGCGGACGCGTGGTCTGGAAGACAAGCCGCTGCGCGTCGTAGCTGAAGTAGGCCTCGGCGTTCTCGCCCCCGTCGGTGAGCATGTGCAGCACCGAGAAATGCGTCTCGCGGGGGTCGGGCAGGTAGTGGCGGGGCAGCGGCTTGCCGCCCGCCTGCGCCAGGGGGGCGGCCAGCAGGAGGCAGGTGGTTACCAGGCCGATGGTCGTGCCTTTGTCCCGAGTTGTCATGTCGGCTCTTTCAGATTAGAATGGTCTCGATTATGACGTACCGGACGGCAATGTAGTATAGAGAGCGTGACGGGACAAATCAGCAACGCAGGATCAATACGTAGGCCGATCGATCGATGAGGGGAGTCGCACATGATCGTTGGAGTTCCCAGGGAAATGTCCGCCGGAGAGAGGCGGGTGTCGCTCGTGCCCTCTGCGGTCCAGGTGCTGGTCAAGGCCGGGCTCGAGGTCCTGGTCGAGGCGGGCGCCGGCGAGGCGGCCGGGTATCCCGACCCGGCGTTCGTGGCACGGGGGGCCGCGCTGGTCTCCCGCGAGGACGTGTTCGCCAGGGCGGACATCGTGCTGCAGGTGCGCGGCCCGGGCGCCGGCACCGGGGCGGCCGCGGCGGACCTGGCCATGTACAGGCCGGGGCAGGTCGTGATCGCCATGCACGATCCTCTCGGCGCGCCGGAGATGGTCAAGGAGCTGGCCGCGCGCGGCGTGACGGCCTTCTCGCTGGAACTCGTGCCCCGTATCACGCGCGCCCAGAGCATGGACGTCCTCTCCTCCATGGCGACCGTCGCCGGCTACCAGGCGGTGCTCGTGGCCGCGGAGACCCTGCCCCAGCTCTTCCCCATGCTGATGACCGCCGCCGGCACCCTGGCGCCGGCCAAGGTCTTCGTGGTCGGCGTGGGCGTGGCGGGTCTGCAGGCCATCGCCACGGCCAAGCGTCTCGGCGCGGTCGTCGAGGCCTACGACGTGCGGCCCGCCGTCAAGGACCAGGTGCTCAGCGTCGGCGCCAAGTTCGTCGAGTTCGACCTGGAGACCGAGGGGGCCGAGGACAAGGGTGGTTACGCCAGGGAGCAGAGCGAGGACTTCATCCGGCGCCAGCAGGAGCAGATGAAGAAAGTGGTCGCCCGCAACGACGTGGTGATCACCACGGCCGCCATACCCGGCAAGCCGTCGCCGGTGCTGGTGACGGAGGAGATGGTCGCGGCCATGGCGCCGGGCTCGGTGATCATGGACCTGGCCGCCGAGCGCGGCGGCAACTGCGCCCTGACCCGGGCCGACGAGACGGTCGTGGCCCACGGCGTGACCATCCTCGGGCCCACCGATCTGGTCTCGCGCAAGCCGCGCCACGCCAGCCAGATGTTCGCCAAGAACGTGGAGACCTACCTGCTGTCCATGATCGACGAAGGCGCCCTGACCTTCGACCTGGAGGACGAAGTGGTCGCCGAAACCCTGTTGACGAGGAACGGCGAGGTCGTGCATCCGCGCATCCGCGGTCTGCTCGGCCTCGAGGTCGCCGGTACGGAGGGAGGAGAGGCCTGATGGACGCGTTAGTCGCTGCGATCACCGTGTTCGTGCTGGCGGTATTCGTCGGTTTCGAGATCATCACCAAGGTGCCGCCCACCCTGCACACGCCGCTGATGTCCGGCTCGAACGCCATTTCCGGCATCACGCTCATCGGCGCGGTGATCTCGTCGCGCGCCGACAACCCGAAGTTCGCCACGGTCCTGGCCGTGTGCGCCGTCGCCTTCGCCACCATCAACGTCATCGGCGGCTACATGGTGACCCACCGCATGCTAGACATGTTCAAGAGGAAGTAGGTGAGGGTGTGAACGAATTCAAGATCGATGCTGGTTGGGTGAACCTCGTCTACGTGCTCGCCTCGATCCTCTTCATCTCTGGCCTGAAGGGGCTCACCCACCCGCGCACGGCGGTGCGCGGCAACCTGACCAGCGCGGTGGGCATGCTGCTGGCGGTCGTCGTGACCCTGCTGGCCAACGGCCTGGGTTACCATTACATCCTGCTCGGCTTCGTGGTCGGCGCCCTGATCGGCGCCGTGGCGGCCACGCGCGTGCAGATGACGCAGATGCCCGAGATGGTGGCGCTGTTCAACGGTTTCGGCGGCGGCGCGTCCGCCCTGGTCGCCGGGGCGGCCTTCATGATCGCCCTGTCGCAGGGGCGGGCGCCGGCTCTGCAGATGACCGTCGCCACCGGCCTGTCCGGCCTGATCGGCGCGGTGACCCTGACCGGCTCGCTGGTCGCCTTCGGCAAGCTGGCCGGTCGCCTGCCCGGCGGACA
>JAHIYU010000013.1 GCA_018814885.1 bacterium
GGCGTTGCACAGGACGTACTTGCGCGCGGCCGGGACCTTGCGCGCCGAGGCCCATTTGCGGGCGGCCGGGAAGCCGCCGCCGCCGCGCCCGCGCAGGCCGGCGCGCTTCACCTCGTCGATGACCTGCTCGGGACTCATGCCACTCAGGACCTTGGCCAGGGCGGCGTAACCGCCCGCGGCCACGTAGTCGCCGATGTTCAGCGGATCGATCAGCGCGTTCCTGCGCATCAGGTCCCGGCGCTGGCGCGCATAGAAGGGGATGTCCTTCTCGTGGACGATCTTCTCGCCCGTTGCGGGATCCGCGTACAGCAGACGTGCGACGGGTTCGCCCCGGCCGATGATCGACGCGACGATCTCTTCGGCGTCGGCGGGTTCGACTTTCTGGTAGAAGATCCCCTGCGGCCTCACGATGCAGATCAGCCCGCGCTCGCAGAAGCCGTGGCAGCCGTTGCGCTGGATGCGGATTTCGCCGGCGAGACCGCGCGCGTCGATCGCCGTCTCGAAGGCGGCGGCCAGCTCGTCGGCGCCCAGCGCCCGGCAGCCGCTGCCCGCGCAGATGGAGATGACGGCCGTATCGGTGTCGGCGGTCCGGCGCAGCTGGTCGCGCCACGCCTCGAGCCCGGCCGGATCGGCTACGCGCTTCACGTCGCGGATGACGGCCGGCGCTGCGGCTGCCGCCGGGACGGGCTCGCTGGCACGGCATTTCACGAGCGCGCGGCTGAGCTTGCGCGGTTCCATCTCGCCTTGGCATGCGCCGTCCATCACCACCACCGGGCCCAGGGCGCAGGCGCCCACGCAGTGGACCGTGTCCAGCGTGACTTCCAGATCGTCGGTCGTGCCGCCGGGTGCGACGTGCAGCTCGTCCGCAAGCTGGTTGACCAGGCGCTCGGCGCCGCGGACGTGGCAGGCCGTCCCCATGCAGACGTCGATGCGGTGCTTGCCGCGGGGGGCGACGGAAAAGGCCTTGTAGAACGACACCGCCGAGTGCACGCGGCTGCGCGGCACGCCCAGGCTCCCGGCCACCAGATCGACGGCCTCGTCCGGCACGTGGCGCAGCTCCGTCTGGAGATCCTGCAGCACCATGATCAGGCTGGCCGGCTCGGCCGGATAGCGGCCGATAATCTCTTCGATGGCGGCGAGTTGAAGGGCCATCTCGTCTCCCGGGAATGGCGGTCACAAGCGAGGATGGTCCCTGAATGGTGTCAAGCGGGGAGGGACCATGCAAATGGAAAGTTCCGTCTCCCCGGCGGACCTGAATGTGATACCATTTTCAAGGGCGCACAGACGCTGTGTCCTGCGCTCAGCGGCTCGCAAGGGGGTGGCCATGTTCGTTTTCAAGACACGGTTCCTGCTGTGTGCCGCGATGGTCCTGGCGGCCGCCCCGCAGGCGCGCGCCGCGTGCGGGGATCTCGATCCCGGCCCGTTGCTGCCCGTACCGGAGCCCTGTCCCGGCTACACCCTCGACGGCATCACCTACGTCGCCGATACCCTCGGGGAGCTCACCGCCCTGATCGGCGACCCGCCCGCCTCGACCTACTGGCAGCACGGCTGCGTGGTGGCCGCGTTCCAGAACTACGTGTACGACGAGGGCGGATCGCCGGACCAGGCCACCGCCAGCGCCTTCAATTTCGGCAACGCCGCCAACGCCCAGGCCATGTACGACGACCCCGAGCATGGCGCCTTCGGCTTCGACATCATCGACTGGCCCGGGACCGGGCCGGCGAAGCAGGCCGTGCTGACGGATGTCGGCTGGATCTTCTTCCGCCAGCGGTGTCTCTACTGCATCATGATCTCGCCCGCGCCCGGCGGCGACACGACCGGCCTGCGCTGCATGGCCGAGGCGATGCTGGCCCGCATCGGCGAGGTCGTCGGCGACGAGGCGGCGTCGTGGGGCGAGTTGAAGCGGCACTGGTAGAGCGGGCTACGCCGTGATGCGGCCCACCCCGATGTGCTGAGAATGTGGTATCATGAAGGACGTACGATCACGCGTTCGTGGGCTCTTTCGGAGGGGTTGGCCATGCACCGCGCTCATGCCAGAATCCTACGCCCGTTGCTGCTTTTCTCTGTCGTGTTCCTGATGCCGTCGGCTTCGCTGCTCGCCCAGGGCACCGAGGAGCCCTTGGCGGTATTGAGATCCTGGGGACCGGACGACGTGCCCGAAAACGTTTTCGGCCCCCAGGGCATAGCCACCGACCGCTGGGGCAACGTCTACGTCACCGATCACGACCGGGACCGCGTCTGGAAGTTCGACTCCAACGGCGCCTACCTCACCCATTGGGGCGATACGGGCAACGGCCCCGGCGAGTTCGACTGGCCCTACGCCGTGGACGTGGACGACTCCGGCTACGTCTACGTCGTGGACGCCGACAACCTGCGCGTGCAGAAGTTCGACAGCGTGGGCAATTACGTCCTGGAGTGGGACATCGCCTGGGGCGCCAGCTTTCCCTTCTACGCGCCGCGGGGTATCGCCGTCAGCGCCTACGGCGACGTCTACGTGACCGACATCACCTATCACGCCGTCTTCGCCTTCGACTCACAGGGCACCCCCGTCGGTCACTGGGGGGACGAGGGCAGCCTCCCGGGCCAGTTCCTCGAGCCCCACGGCATCGACGTCGCCCCGTCGGGAGATGTGTACGTGGCGGATACGTTGAATCGCAGGATCCAGGTCTTCGACGGCAGCGGCGGCTACCTCTGGTCCTGGAGCGACGGCGAACCGGGCATCAACATCGGCGACCTGTACGACCTGGCGGTAGACCAGTTCAACAACGTCTACTTCATGGACGGAAACGGTGACGTGCTGCGCAAGTTCGGCCCCGGCGGCGGCCTGCTGTCCGAGCTCCACGAGTTCCGCCAGAGCCGGGGCGTGGCCGTCTTCGGCTACGGCACCGTCTACGGCGTGGATCAGCAGCGCAACATGGTGAAGAAGTGCGGCTATCCGCCGGCGTTTTCTTCCATCGCCGACATCGGCGGCGACCAGGGGCGCTGGGTACGCCTCACCTGGACGCCCACCCTCTTCGACGTGACGACCATGCCCACCGCGGTAACCGCTTACGGCGTCTACCGGCGCATCGACGAACGCGTCATGGAGAGCTGGGACTTCATCGCCACCGTTCCCGCCCGCGGCGACACGATCTACAACCTGGTCGCGCCCACCCTCTGCGATTCGACCGCGACCGGCGGCGTCTGCTGGTCCGTCTTCGCCGTGACCGCGTTCACGTCCTACGGCGAGTTCTTCGACTCGGCTCCGGACTCCGGCTACTCCATCGACGACATCCCCCCGCCGCTGCTCGGCGCGCCCCTGGTTGAGGAGATCATGGGCGAGCTGGAGCTGCAGGTGACCTGGGACGCCAGCGGCGCGCCCGATCTCGGCCATTACGCGGTGTACCGCGGCGGCGCGCCCGACTTCGTGCCGTCCGATCCGTTCACGCCATACGCCGAGTCGTACGACCCGTCGTACGTCGACGGCGCGGTCGCCCCGGGCGAGACCTGGTACTATCGTGTCGCCGCCTTCGACGACGCCGGCAACTTCTCCGGCTACTCTTCCGCTGCCGGCGCCACGGTCACCACCAGCACGCCGTCCGCCGTCCCCTGGACGCTCAGGCTGGTAGGGAACACGCCCAATCCCTTCAATCCGCGCACGACGATCATCTTCGAATTGCCGGCCGCCGCCACGGTGGACCTGCGCGTGCACGATCTGACGGGCCGGGTGGTCAGGACCCTCGCCGCCGGCGACGCCTACGGACCGGGCCGCCACGAGCTGGTCTGGGACGGCACGGACGCCGCGGGGCGTGATGCGGCCTCGGGCGTCTACGTCTGCCGTCTCGTGGCCGTCGGGGAGACCCGCAACGGGCATATGGTCCTGGTTCGCTAGGCGTCGTTCATCGCGCGCAGGAAATCGAGATGGTCGACTCGTCGATATTTGACGTGTCAACCATCTCGTTTTTCACGGTTCGCGCGCACGGCGCCGCACGCGCCGTGTCACCGATCCCGCGCCCGCGCGTAGTAGGGGATGACCGCATCACCCGGAACGAGGAACGAACGGTTTTGGACGTACGCAAGGCCATCAGGGATCGTCGTCACGCACGCCTGCTGCAGCAGGCGCGACGCGGCGACGCGAAGGCCTTCGGGTCCCTGTTCGGCGAGTTGCACGCGCCGGTGTTCGACTACCTCGACCGGCGGCTGCCGGACATCCACGACGCAGAGGATCTGGTCTCGACGGTCTTCCACAAGCTGCTGAAGAACCAGGGGAGCTACGATCCGCAGAAAGGCAGCGTGACGGCCTGGCTGATGGCCATGGCCCGTCATGCTCTGATCGACCATCTGCGTCGCCGGCGCGACACGGTGGACGTGGACGATCTGGCGGAATTCCTGGCCGGCCCGGCCTGCGATCCCCTGGCGGGGATGATCCGTACCGAAGAGGCGGAGCGGGTACGCACCGAACTCGGGATGCTGCCGGCGGACACGCGCGAATTGATCGCGCTGCGCTACGGTGAAGGGCTGCGCTGCCGCGAGATCGCCGCCGTGACGGGTCTCACCGAAGACACCGTCAAGCAGCGGCTGTCGCGGGCCGTGCGCGAGCTGCGCCGACGGGTGGGTGGGCAACCCTTAAAAGGAGGCGAGGTGGATTATGCGACCCGATAGACTCGAACGCATCCTGCGGGACCTCACCGCGCGACCGACGCGCGATGCCGCCCGTGGGCGCAGCGAGCTGGCGGCGGAGCTTCTCGCCAGGCATGAACGGACAATGTCCCGCGAGAGGGGATTTCACATGATGTTCCCGAGGAAACCCGTTTACGTGACCCTGTTGCTGGCCGTACTGGGCATCGGCGCCTGCACCGTGCCCACCGAGACCGAAGTGGAGATGGGCCAGCGCCTGACCTACACCCTGGATTCCGGCGGCCTGCTGGACGAGTTGCAGCAGGTGACGCGGTTCGTGGAAGCCCAGCCGGGTGTCGATGACGTGTCGGTGGCGATCCAGGAGACCGACGACGGACCGACGACCATCGACCTGATGATCTGGGGCCGCGGCATCGACGGCGACGATCTGGCCGGTCGCCTCGCGGGGGTGTTCCCCGCCCTGGCCGGCGCGCACCTGGAGCGCCAGGAGTTGACCACCGGCATCCGCACGAGCCTGGCCGAGAAGCTGGGGCACGACCTGTTCCACATCGAGGTCGTGGCCGAGGGTACCGATGACGAGATCCGCGCCCGGATCCTGCAACAGATCTACGAGAGTGGCTTCGCGGGGGACGCCCAGGTGGACGTCAGCACCGAGGACGGCGTCACCACCATCGGCGTGGAGATGACCCACGAGGGCGACGGCGTCGAGACCGAGGACGAGCTGGTGATCGAGGTGATCCGCGAGGACGAGTAGCGGAATCGTTCGGGCAACGGGAACGGGCGCCCCGCGGGGCGCCCGTTCTTTTTTCCTTCCGGTTCGCGCTCTACCTGATCAAGGCCATCTTCTTCACGATGACGCCCCGGTCCGTGCGCAGCGCGTACAGGTAGACGCCGGCGGATACCTTGCGGCCCGCCGCGTCGTCGCCCGCCCAGTTCACGGTGCGCACGCCTTCGGACAGGTGGCCGCGCGCCAGGGTGCGGACGAGCTGGCCGCGCAGGTCGTAGATGTCCAGGCTGACCAGACCCGCCGCGGCGGGTACTTCGTAGACGATGGTCGTGATCGGGTTGAAGGGATTCGGGTGGTTGCGCAGCAGCAGCGCGCCGCCCGCGGCGCCCAGGTCGGGCACGGCCGTCACGTAGGGTTCGCCGGCGTGGAAGCGCCTGGTGTCGAGGGTGGAGCCGCTGAGTCCTTCCAGGATGCTGCCGGGGCAACCCTGGAAGTCGATCTGGTAGGTGATGTCGAAGAAGCTGTCGACGGCGAAGTCGCCGCTGGGCAGCCTGGTCAACGTCGTGAAGCCGGGACTGGGCAGTCCGAAGCCTTCGCCGGCGGTGACGATCAGCTCGCAGAAGTCCGGGTCCCCGAAGAGCTGGCCCTGCATGAGGTACATG
Source organism: bacterium (assembly GCA_018814885.1). Taxonomy (NCBI): domain Bacteria; species bacterium. The sequence goes on from JAHIYU010000013.1 coordinate 6,007, forward strand.
GTCTGGGCGAAGGTCTGGACCGGGTCGCCGGGTGTGCGCGGGCCGGTGTGGACCTCGCACTCGAGGGGAACGACCATGTTGCGCGCGAAGCCGGCGAGCTCGCCGGTGCCGGTCATCGCCCAGTAGAGGTTGGCGGAGAACTGCTGGACCTCGCCGCCGAGGGTGCCGCCGGGAAAGCGGACCACGCCCGCGAAGTCGGTCAGGACGGACTCCATCTCGAGGGAAGTGCCGGGGGGCAGGCCGTCGAGGATAGTCATGCGTCCCTCGTAGCCGTCCGGGCAGGCCGGCGGCATGTCGACCGTGCCGAGCCCGTTGTCTTCCAGCACGCAGGAATGGTTGACGGGCGGGAAGTACGGCTCGCCGGCCTGGAAGCGCTTGGTGTCGGTGGTCGCACCCGACAGGCCGTCCAGGGGGCTGCCGGGGCAGCCCGCGAACTGGATCTGGTAGGTGATGTCGAAGAA
>JAHIYU010000014.1 GCA_018814885.1 bacterium
CTGGGTGGCCACGGCGGAGGCCCGCGGCGCCGCTCTCGATGTGGAGGGGCAGATCGCGGGTTGCGATCCGGGGTACGCGCCGCCTTCGGGCGCCAGGCCGCAAGCCCTGCCGAGCGGCGGAGAACACGGCTGGGCCGTGCGCATCCAGAGGCGAGGCGGCCGGATTACCTGCCAGGCCATGGCCGGGGCCTCGCAGTCCTCACGCCGGGTTGATGATTTCCCGGCGACGGCCAACGTCCGCAGACTGGAACTGGTCCTGCTGGGCGGTGATCCGCGACGTGTCGGCTGGCGCGGGCGCTTGGCCGACAAGGCGGAGACGGTCCGGGGATGGTCGGGACGCCTGCCCTGGCTACCGCCGGCCGAGATCTCGTCTCGACGCGAGACGCGGATATCCGCCCGTCTGTCCGGTCACGCCGGCACCTTGGGCGTGTGTGTGGCGGCGGGGGCGGCCGGCGTGTCTCGAGGTCTCGCCGACGGGACAGCCGCTGCGGGCTGGCGCACCCTCGTCTCGCTGCGCGTGGACGGGCGGCTGGGTCCCGGTCTGGAACTCGATCTGAATCAGGTCTGGGCATGGGGGGCGCCGGTCGATCTGGTCAGCGTCGAGGTGCCCGTGGCCGGTTTCGCGCGGCCCCGGCACTGGGGACGACGCGACGGCGAACGTTCGCTGGGGATCTGCTGGCGGGGGCCGACCTGGCGGATCTCGGCGGCGGTGTCCGTCTGGGAGGTCACGGGCGCAAGTCTCGCCCACGAAGTGCTCGTCGGCCTGCAGTGGGGCGCCCATTGACGTGGCCATGCCATCTTTGACTTGGCGTGTTCGACCGGATACCATTGACGGTAACCGGCGGCAGCGCCACGTGCGGCACGCCGAGCGACCCGTGCAAGGAGAGGGATCATGCTGGCAAATCGGATGAGTAGACTGGGTACGGAGACGGCATTCGTCGTGCTCGCTCGGGCCAAGGCACTCGAAGCCAAAGGGCGTGATATCGTGCACCTGGAGATCGGCGAGCCCGATTTCGACACGCCCGCGAACATCGTCGCCAAGGGCGTCGAGGCCCTGCAGGGCGGCGAGACCCACTATGGTCCGGCCGCCGGCAAGCCCGAGGTGCGGCAGGTCTTCGCCGATTACATCGCGGGCGACAGGGGCATCGACGTCGGCCCCCAGAACATCGTCATCACGCCTGGCGGCAAGCCCATCATGTACTTCGTCATGACCGCACTCGTGAACGAGGGAGACGAGGTGATCTATCCGAATCCCGGCTTTCCCATCTACGAATCGGTGATCAACTTCCTCGGCGCCAAGGCCGTGCCCTTGCCGCTCACCGAGGACAAGGACTTCTCGTTCGATGTCGCCGATCTGGCCGGGCTGGTCTCGGACAAGACCAAGCTGCTGATCATCAACTCGCCCCATAACCCCACCGGCGGCGTGCTCTCCGCCGCGGATCTGGACGGCATCGCCAAGCTGGCCGTCGCACACGATTTCTGGGTCCTCAGCGACGAGATCTACAGCAAGATCATCTACGAGGGCTCGCACGAATCGATCTCCACGCGCCCGGGCATGCTGGAGCGCACCATCATCCTCGACGGACATTCGAAGACCTACGCCATGACGGGCTGGCGCCTAGGCTACGGCGTGATGCCGGCCGACCTCGCCGAGGCGGTGGCCAAGCTGCAGACCAACTGCAACAGCTGCACCGCCTCGTTCACCCAGATCGCCGGGGCGGAGGCGCTGACCGGACCCCAGGACGGGGCCGAGGCCATGGTGGCGGAGTTCAAGGTGCGCCGCGACCTGCTGGTCGAGGGCCTCAACGCCATCCCGGGCATCGGCTGCAAGCGGCCCCGCGGCGCCTTCTACGTCTTTCCCAACGTCGGGGGACTGGGGCGCAAGAGCTCGGAGATCGAATCGCTGCTGCTGGACGAGTACGGCGTCGCGGCACTGAGCGGAACGGCCTTCGGCGCATACGGCGAGGGCTATCTGCGTTTCAGCTATGCCAACAGCCAGGCACAGATCCGCAAGGCCCTCGAGAGGATCGAGCGCATGGCCAAGGACCTCGTCCGCTAGCCGGCGGCGTCGGGCAGGAGGAGATGATGACGACGCGGCGCTTCGTGATCGCCCTCGGGGGCAATGCGATCGTTCCCGTGGGTCGCGAGGGCACCTACTACGACCAGTACCAGATCACCAAGACGACCATGCACCAGGTGGCCGAGCTTTCGGCCGCCGGGCACCAGATCGTGATCACCCACGGCAACGGGCCGGTAGTCGGCAACATCTTCCTGCGCAACGACGCCGGTTACGAGAAGTACGGCATCGCGCCGATGCCGCTCTTCGTCTGCGGCGCGGATTCGCAGGGCGGCCTCGGCTACATGATCCAGCAGAACCTGCAGAACGCCATGTTCCTGCGCGGTCTCGACAAGCAGGTGGCGACGATCGTCACGCAGGTCCTGGTCGATCGCGGCGATCCGGCGTTTGCGAACCCCACCAAGCCCATCGGTCCCTTCTACTCGGCGGAGCAGGCCGAGCAGGTCGCCAGGGAATTCGGCTGGATCGTGAAGGAGGACGCCGGTCGCGGCTGGCGGCGCGTCGTGCCGAGCCCCCGTCCCCGACAGGTGATCGAATTCAGGGTGATCAAGGACCTGCTCGAGGCCGGCGTGCTGGTGATCGCCTGCGGCGGCGGCGGCGTGCCCGTCGCCAAATGCGAGATGGACAAGATCGAGGGCATCGATGCGGTGATCGACAAGGACCTGGCTTCCGAACTGCTGGCGGAGTTGATCGAGGCGGACACGCTGGTGATCGTCACCCAGGTAGAAATGGTCTACCGGCATTACGGGGCGCCCGGGCAGGTCGGCCTGCGTCGGCTGGCCGCGGCCGAGGCCCGCGCCATGCTGGAGGCGGGGGAGTTCCCGGCGGGGAGCATGGGGCCCAAGATCGATGCGGCGCTGATGTTCCTCGCGGCCGGCGGCCGCGAGGTCGTGATCACCGATCCCGAGCATCTGACCGCCGCCATCAACGGCGAGTCCGGCACCTCGATCTCGGCTTGACCCACACGGCGATTGCATGCAGGACGGCCCGCGGGGCCGTCCTTTTCGTTGCGAGGGCCGGAGGCGCTGGGTTATGGTCCAGACCGGCCGCACGGGATCGAACGACCTGGAGAGGGACATGGCGACCAGGGTACTCATCGTGGGTTCGGGGGGACGTGAACACGCGCTCGCCCGTCAGCTGGCGAGGGCCGGCGGCGTCGAGATCTTCGTCGCACCCGGCAATCCCGGCACCGCGGCCCTCGGCGGCAACGTGAGGCTGGACGTGCGGGACCATGTGGCCGTGTCCGGCTTCTGCCGCGCAGAGGATATCCAGCTGGCGATCATCGGGCCGGAGGATCCCCTGATCGACGGCCTGGCCGACGACCTGCGGCGGGCGGGCGTCCATGTCTTCGGCCCGGGAGCCGCCGGCGCGCGGCTGGAAGGCGACAAGCACCACGCGAAGCAGGTCATGGCCGCCGCGGGCGTGCCCACCGCCGCCTACAGCGACCATCACGATCTCGCCTCGGCCCTGACCGCGCTGGACGCGGCCACCTTCCCCGTGGTGGTCAAGGCGTGCGGCGCCGCCCAGGGCAAGGGTGTGGCCATCTGCGCGGACCGCGCCGCGGCGGAAGCCCACCTGCACCTCTGCCTCGTCGATGACGGCTTCGGCGCCGCGGGCCGGCATGTCCTGCTGGAGGAATGCCTGACGGGACCGGAGCTGTCGGTGCTCGCGGTGACCGACGGCGAGGCCTACGCCCTGCTCGCGCCGTCGCGGGACCACAAACGGGTCGCCGAAGGGGACGCCGGGCCCAACACCGGGGGCATGGGCGCCTTCGCCAGCGGGTCCCTGGTACCCGCGGGGCTCGGCGCGGCCATCTGCCGCGACGTGATCGAACCGGTGCTGGCGGAGCTGCGCCGCCGCGGCATCGGCTACCGGGGCGTGCTCTATGCTGGTCTGATGCTGACGTCCGCGGGACCGCAGGTCCTGGAGTTCAACTGCCGGTTCGGGGATCCGGAGACGCAGGTCGTCCTGCCGTTGCTGCGTTGCGACTTCGCGGCGCTGGCCCTGGCCACGGCGCGGGGAGACCTGGGGGCGTTCATCGCCGGCCAGCCCCCGGCCGTCGCGGGAGCGCCCGCCGACTGGCCGGGGGCCGAGTTGACGGACTGGAGCCGCACGGCGGTGGTGGTCGTGGGCGCCGCCGAGGGTTATCCGGGAGTATACGCCAAGGGACGTCCGATATCGCTGCCCGCGGTCGAGGAGGATGCCGCCTGGATCGTGCACGCCGGTACGGCTCGTCGGGATGGCGAACTGGTCACGGCCGGCGGCCGCGTACTGGGTGCCGTGGGCGTGGGCGCGGATTTCGCCGGCGCGCGCCGCGAGGCATACGCTCTCATGGCGCGCGTGGAGTTCGCGGGCATGCATTTCCGACGCGACATCGGCGTCGGTTTCACGGAATAGGAGGCAACCACCATGGGCACCTCGCGCAAGAGCGCGCGCCGGGTCGATCCCCGCGTGGCCGTGGTCCTGGGCAGCAGTTCGGATCTGCCCGTCATCGAGGGAATGCGGAAGCTGCTGGACAGGTTCGGCATCGCCCACGTCGTGGAGATAGCGTCCGCCCACCGCCAGCCCGACAAGCTGCGCCGCTTCGTGAAGAGATGCGACCGCGAGGGAGTGGCGATCTACGTGGCCGTGGCCGGCATGGCCGCGCACCTGCCCGGCGTGCTCGCGTCGCTGACGGCCAGGCCCGTGATCGGCGTGCCCGTGGCCGCCGGCCCCCTGGCGGGCATCGACGCGCTCCTGTCCATGGCCCAGATGCCCGGGGGCGTGCCGGTCGCCACGATGGCCATCGGCGCCGCCGGCGCCAAGAACGCGGCGGTGCTGTCGGCGCGCATCCTGGCGCTCGGCGACGGGAAGATCGCCGCGGCGCTCTCCGCCTACCGCCTGGATCTGGCCGGCGGCGGGACGTAGGACGTGGTGCGGCGGACCAGCGATCCCCGGACGCTCGCGGCGAGCCTGGCGGAAGGCGCGGTGGCCCTGATGCGCACCGACACCCTGCCCGGACTGCATTGCCGCGCGGATCACGCCGCGGCGGTGTCGCGGATCGTGGCTCTCAAGGCGCGGGCGGACGACAAGCCCCTGCTCGTGCTCTGCGACACCCTGGACAGGGCCTGCGGCGTGGGCACGTTCACGTCCCCGGAGGCGAATGCCTACGCCGGGGCATGTTGGCCGGGACCCTTCACCCTGATCTTGCCCGCGACGTCGGCGGCGCCCGCCGCGGCCACGCGTGGCCGCGCAGACGTGGCGATACGCGTGCCCGGACCCCTGCAGCTCCGCGCGTTGGTGGCTGCCGCGGGCGGCCTTCTGGTCTCGACAAGCGTCAACAGGGCCGGAGACCCCCCCCTGACGTCCCTGGAGGACGCCATCGCATTCTGCGGGGACGAGGTGGATATCGTGGGCGACGTGACCTGGCTCGGCGACGACGCGGCGTCGGGCGGCGTGGCCTCCGGCCTCATCGACCTGACCTCCTGGCCGCCCCGTGTGATGCGCGCCGGCTGCATCGCTCCACCCGATTGGTAGGAAAGCGTCGTTAGGCGTTGACAAGAAACACGATACATATGCAGGCTTTCTTGACGGCCTGACATGGGCACTCTAACTTTGGGACCTGGACGGTGATCGCCATGTCCACCGGTGAAGTCCTGTTCATCTGCTCGGGGAACACGTGCCGCAGTCCGCTGGCGGCGGTGATCGCCGAGGCGCGGCTGGGGGCGAGCGGAGTGTGCTGCGTTTCCGCGGGGCTCGACGCCGTCGCCGGCTGTCCCGCCACCGCCGAATCGTGTGAACAGGCCGCCGAGCGCGGTCTGGACCTCTATCGGCATCGCTCGCGCGCGGTGGATTTCCTGACCCTCGACGATGTGGATTGGGTCATCGGCATGACCGTGGACCACCTCAGGCGCTTCAGGAACGAGCGTCCGGACTACGGGGGTCGCGTGGGGTTGCTGGGCCTGCCGGGCGTGGACCTCGCCGCCGGCGGCGACCCGTTCGCCGGCGAGCAGGTGGACGATCCCTACCGCCGCGGCACGGCCGCGGCGTACGAGGCGATGGCCGAACAGGTGGAGAGACTGGTCGCCGCGTGGGCATCGGTGTTCCTCGGAGGTGGGGCGTCATGATGATCGCCATCGGCAACGATCACCGCGGGTACGCACACAAGGTCGCCCTTGTCCGTCGGCTCGAGCGCGGGGGCCATGGGGTGCTCGACATGGGGTGCGGCGACTGCGCGTCGGCGGACTACCCCGATCACGCCCTGGCCGTGGGGGAGGCCGTCGCCGCGGGCGACGCCGAACTGGGCGTGTTGATCTGCGGTTCGGGCATCGGCATGAGCATCGCCGCCAACAAGGTGCCTGGCATACGCGCGGCCCTGTGCTGCAACGACGAGATGGCGGCGACGACCCGTCGCCACAACGATTCGAACGTGATCTGCTTCAGCGGCGATCACACTTCCATCGCCGACGCGGAACGCATGCTGGAGTTGTGGCTGGCAACGGAATTCGAGGGCGGCCGACACGCCCGTCGCGTGGACAAGATCCGCGCCTTCGAGAGAAGGGACGGGGACCGCAAGGCCGACGCCTGAGAGGGCGCGACCCATACCATGGAGCAAACGATGAACCAGAACCTGCATGAGGTGGATCCGGCGATCGGGGCCATCGTCGACAAGGAGCTCGGGCGCCAGCGCGACCAGCTCGAGATGATCGCCAGCGAGAACTTCACCAGTCGCGCCGTGATGGAAGCCATGGGCAGCGTCCTGACCAACAAGTACGCGGAGGGTTACCCCGGCAAGCGCTACTACGGCGGCTGCATCTATGTGGACGAGGCGGAGACCCTGGCCAAGCAGCGGGCTCTGGAGCTTTTCGGCGCCGAACGCGCCAACGTGCAGCCCCACTCGGGCTCGACCGCCAACATGACTGCGTATCTCGCGTTCCTCAAACCGGGCGACAAGATCCTGGGCCTGTCCCTGTCGCACGGCGGGCACCTGACCCACGGCCATCCCGTCAACTTCTCGGGGCTGCTTTTCGCGGCGACCCACTACGAGGTTGACCGCGAGACCGAGACCATCGACTACGACCGCCTGCGCGAGCAGGCCCGGGCGGAACGGCCCCGGATGATCGTCGGCGGCGCCAGCGCCTATCCCCGGTTCTGGGACTACGAGATCCTGCGCGGGATCGCTGACGAGATCGAGGCGATCCTGCTGTTCGACATGGCGCACGTGGCCGGCCTGGTCGCCGGCGGCGTCCATCCCAGCCCGGTGCCCCTGTGCGACGTGGTCACATCGACGACCCACAAGACCCTGCGCGGACCCCGCGGCGGCATCGTTCTCTGCAAGAAGGAGCACATCAAGGCCGTCAACAAGATGAACTTTCCCGGCATCCAGGGCGGACCGCTCATGCACGTGATCGCTGCCAAGGCCGTCTGCTTTCACGAGTGCCTGCAGCCGGCCTTCAAGGTCTACGCACAGCAGACGGTCGAGAACGCGGCCGTGCTGGGCGAGTCCCTGCGCGAGCGCGGTTTCCATCTCGTGAGCGGCGGCACGGACAATCATCTGTTGCTGGTGAACGTCGCGAACAAGGGCCTGACCGGCAAGGACATGGAGGAGCTGCTGGAACGGGTTGGCATCACGGTCAACAAGAACACGGTGCCTTTCGACCAGGAGAGCCCGTTCGTGACCAGCGGCGTCAGGCTGGGCACGCCAGCCCTGACGACCCGGGGCATGGGACCCGAGCAGATGCGCCGGATCGCCGACGTGATGGACCGGGCCGTGATCGCCCGCGCCGACGAGGAGGCGCTCGACGGGCTGCGCTCCGAGACCCTGGACCTGTGCCGGTCGTTCCCGCTCTACCCCGACCTGTAGGGAGCCGACAGTGAAGTGCCCCCTCTGCGGCGCGGATGATGACAAGGTCGTGGACAGCCGCTCCGTCCGCGAGGGGCTCGCCGTGCGCCGCCGGCGCGAATGCACGGCCTGCCACGAGCGCTTCACCACCTATGAGTACATCGAGGCCAAGCAGTTCCGCGTGATCAAGCGCAACGGCCAGCGCGTCGAATTCGACCGCGCCAAGATCATCGGCGGCATCGCGCGCGCCTGCGAGAAGCGGCCCGTGACCCTCGAACAGATGGAGGCCGTAGCCGATGCCGTCGAGCGTGACCTTGCGTCGAATCTTTCCCTGGAGGTGCCGTCCGGCACCGTCGGCGAGCTGGTGATGAAGCGGCTGCGCGACGTGGACGAGGTGGCGTACGTACGCTTCGCCTCGGTCTACCGGTCGTTCAAGGACGTGGACGAGTTCATGCGGGAGTTGCGACAGATCCTGGCCGGCAAGGAGGGCGCCGATGGCTGACGGCTTGCCCCGGCCCGACCAGAGGTCTTCGCCCGCGCGCGAACCGGAGAACGGCCAGGGCGGTCAGATGACCCTGCTCGATCATCTGGAGGAGTTGCGGACCGCGCTGATCCAGTCGCTGATCGCCGTGGGCCTGGCCGCGATCGGCTGCTGGTTCCTGTCCCGGCCGCTGCTCGACCTGCTCGTGGCGCCGCTCACCGCATCCGGCAACCTCGTCTACTTCAACCAGCCGGTGGAAGCGTTCCTGACCCGGATGAAGCTGGCGGTCGTCTGCGGCATCTTCGTGGTCCTGCCGTTCGTCCTGCTGCGCGCTTATCGTTTCGTGTTGCCGGGATTGTACGAGAAGGAGCGCAAGGCGGTCACGCCGCTGCTCGTCGCGTCGGTCGGTCTCTTCTACGCCGGCGTGGCCTTCGCCTACCTGGTGCTGATTCCCAAGGTGATGGCCTTCATGCTCGACTACGCGACGACCTACATGCAGCCCCTGATCGGGATCGGACCGTATTTCTCTTTCGTGGCGCGGCTCTGTCTGGCCTTCGGGCTGGTGTTCGAGTTGCCGCTCGTGATCCTGCTGCTCAGCAGCCTGGGCCTGGTGAATCCGCGCGCCCTGTGGCGGGGATGGCGCTACGCCCTGGTGGCGATCGTCGTCATGTCGGCGCTGCTGACGCCGCCGGACGTCTTCTCCCAGCTGGTGATGGCGGGACCGGTCATGCTCCTGTACCTGGGGTCGGTCGGCGTCGCCATGGCCGTCGATCGGCGCCGCCGCCGCGGGAAGTTGCCAGGAGATAGCGATTGACTTAAGGTAGGTGCGTTGTCGACATTTAACGCGTTGGCTCGATGTGTCGGCCGGTCGTCGAGAGGTATACATGTCTCTGCTTGATCAGGAACGCGTCAAACTCTGGGCCTTGCAGAGGATCATCGGACCGGAGCTGAAGCGCTTCGATGACGTCTACGACGAACTGGTCAGGGGAGACACGCCGCTGATCAACGAGATATGCACGCATGTCAAGCAGGGCAAGAGCAAGCGCTTCCGGCCCACCCTGCTGCTCCTCAGCGCCAAGCACGACGGGAAGGTGGACGACGCGGCGATCACGGCGGCCGCCTGCGTGGAGATGATCCACACCGCCACGCTGCTGCACGACGACTTCATCGACGAGGCCCTGACCCGGCGCGGTCTGCCGTCCGTGAACCACCACTGGGGTCCCTCGACGGCCCTGATCATGGGTGACTACCTCTACAGCAAGGCGCTCGAGAGCCTGATCAAGGTGGAACTGTACGACGCGCTGCGCTTGCTGGCGCGCACCACGGTGCTGATGAGCCAGGCCGAGATGATGCAGATCGAGACCAAGTACGATCTGTCGATCAAGATGGACATGTATCTGCAGATCATCTACCGCAAGACCGCCTCGCTGATCGAATCGGCGTGCCGGATCGGCGCCGGCTTCAACCCCGCGGTACGCGATCTGGCGGCGGCGTTCGGCGAGTTCGGCAGCAAGATCGGTTTCGTCTTCCAGATCACCGACGATGTCTTCGACTATCTCGGCGACGAGCGCCGCCTGGGCAAGCCCACCGGTCAGGACTGGGAGGAGGGACGCATCACGCTTCCCCTGATCGCGGCCCTGGCGAGCGCACCGGCCGGGCAGGGCGAGGCGCTGCTGGATGGCGCGCATGGACTCGCGCCGGAAGAACGCAAGGACTTCTGGCCCGAGGTCAAGTCCTTCGTCACCGACCACGGCGGCGTGGAGGCCGCGCGCGACCTGGCGCGGCTCTACGGGGAGGAGGCCAAGCAGGCCCTCGCCCCCGTGGCGCGCGGCGTGCAGAAGGATCTGCTGGCGGTCTCGGTGGAATACGTGCTCAAGCGGTTGAACTGATCCCGTCGCCGGGATCGTCATCCAAGCAGATGGAATGAGATGAGCAAGCAGACCGAGCCCTGGTACGTTCGAGAGGCGGGCGCGTCCTTCCGTCTGGCGGAGCTGGCGGCGCACGCCATCGTCGCCAAGAAGGGCGAGGACGTGCTGGTGCTGGACCTGCGCGGTCGATCGGACGTGGCCGATTTCTTCGTGCTGGGCACCGGGCTATCCAACATTCAGGTCGAATCGATCGGGCGCAGCGTCAGCGAGGAACTCGCCGGCGCCGGCCACGAACCGCTGCACACCGAGGGCTTCGAGAGTTCCAACTGGATCCTCCTGGACTACGTCGACGTGATCGTCCACGTCATGAAGTCGCGGATCAGGGACTATTACCGGCTCGAGCGCCTGTGGAGCGACGCCGGACGATGCGAGGTCGGCCTCGACTACTTCCGGCGTCCGGAAGTCGCGGGACGGCATCCGGATCTGCCCCTGGTACGCCGCGACGCGGCTGCGGCCGGGGAGCACGAAGCGGAAGAAGGGCCATGATCATCCACGATATCATCAGGGAGGAGATCGGCCGCTGTCTCGAGAGTTATGGTTTCTTCGAGGAGGACATCGAAGTGGCCGTCGAGAAGCCGCGGGACAAGAGCCACGGGGACCTGAGCACCAACATCGCCATGGTCTCGGCCAAGCGCCTCGATCGCAAGCCGCGCGAACTGGCCGGCGAACTCGCGGCGAAGCTCTCCTTCGACCACGACGTGATCGAATCCGTGGAGATCGCCGGTCCCGGCTTCATCAACTTCCGTCTGGCACCCGCCTACCTGGTCGATCTGCTGCTGGACCTCTGGGTCGACGAGGGCGCCCTGCATGATATCCGCACCGGACGTGGCCGGCGCATCAACGTGGAATTCATCAGCGCCAACCCCACCGGTCCGCTCAACGTGGTCTCGGCCCGGGCCGGCGCCTTCGGCTCCACCCTCGTGCGTCTGCTGGACGCCGTGGGGTACGACGCCCACGCCGAGTACTACGTGAACGACGCCGGACACCAGGTGCACCTGCTCGGCAAGTCCCTGCGCGCCCGTACCATGGAGATGCTCGGCCGCACCGTGCCTTTTCCCGCGGACGGCTACAAGGGCCGCTACATCACCTTGATGGCCGAGGAACTGATCGGCCTGTCCAGCAAGGCGATACAGGAACAAGCCGGGGTCTTCAACGACGAGAGCTTCCAGCGCGTGACCGCGCCAGCCGGCAACACCGACGACTGGGTCGCCCTGCCGGAAGACGAGTCGACCACGTGCTTCGCCAAGTACGCCCTGATGAAGATCCTCACCTGGCAGCGCCAGACCTGCCGGCGCTTCGGCCTGCGTTTCGATACCTGGTACTTCGAGTCGGAGCTCCACGAGACCAAGCGGGTCGAACGCACGCTGGACCGTCTGCGCCAGGCCGGCGCCACCTACGTCCAGGACGACGCGACCTGGTTCAGATCCACCGCCTACGGCGACGAGAAGGACCGGGTCATCGTGCGCTCGGGAGGCACGCCGACCTACTTCCTGGCCGACGTGGCCTACCACTACCACAAGTACCAGCGGGGCTTCGAGCGTGCGATCGACTTCCTGGGCCCCGACCATCACGGCCACATTCCCCGCATGCAAGGTGCGATGACCGCCCTCGGCGTACCCGAGGACTGGCTGGAAGTGCAGATCCTGCAGCAGGTGAACTTCGTGGAGAACGGCCGGCCCATCGACATGTCGAAGCGGGAGGGCCAGTTCGTGACCATGGACTCGCTCTGCGACGACGTGGGCGCCGACGTGGCCAAGTACATCTTCCTGACCCGCAAGCCGAACTCGCACCTGGATTTCGACCTGGACCTGGCCCGCGAGCAGTCCAACGAGAATCCCGTCTACTACGTCAAGTACGCGCACGCGCGGATCTGCTCGGTGCTGCAAAAGGCCGCCGAGGCCGGCTGGTTCGACCTGTCGCCGGCACCGGAGCCCCTGGCGCGACTGGGGGATCCGAGCGAGCGGAGCCTGGTGCGCGAGTTGATCCGTCTGCCCGAGATCATCGCCGGCGCCGCCGAGAGCCGGGAACC
>JAHIYU010000015.1 GCA_018814885.1 bacterium
CGACCGCCGCCCTGGAGGGAACAAACACCAAAATCAAACTCATGCAGAGGCAAGCCTATGGCTTCCGTGACCCCGAGTTCTTCAAGCTAAAGATCTATGCCCTGCACGAGGCCAACTACGCTTCAGCCGGATGAGCCGGAAAAATGAATAGGCCGGGCGTCTTCGCAGCGCCCGGCCCTAAATGGCCATTTCCATCGTCTGTACTCCTGATCCTATGGCTGCTGATTCTACTTCCTGAGCCACCATAGGAGGTCTACGATGGAGAGGCCAAGGAGCACCGTGATCGGATCCATTGCTGCCCTCCATGACTGTGAATGGTTACGGCGGATTCACGGGACATCATCAGAATCGACCCTTACGGTGCGGGCTTGAGCCAAAATGATGCCGGAACGGGGGGGATTATCGTATCTCGTTGATACGCATGAGAATTAAAGTTCTATCATCGGATTGTTCCGGACCGCCGTAGGCGTCAACATTGGCAAAAATCCTGTCGATGAGGGCGGTCAGCTCCAGGTCGCGATGGATGCGCGCGTCCTCGATGAGGCGTTCTTCGCCGTAGAATTCGCTTCCCGTCTCGTCCGGTTGCTCCACCAGGCCGTCCGTGTAGAGCAACAGCAGATCGCCCTGCGCCAGTTCCAGGGTGCCGCGGGCAAAGCGCTGGCTGCGGTCGACACCCAGCATGGTGCCGCCCTTCTTCAGGCGCTCCACGTAGTCCCTGCCGGTGCGGAAGAGCAGGGGCGGATTCATGCCGGCGTTGGCGTAGAGCAGGCGACCGTCCGCGGCCGTGTAGATGCCATAGAAAAAGCTCACCAGCTGGGCCGCCGGGCCCAGACTGCAGATGGCCTGGTTGAGCGACCCCAGCACGTCCTCCGGTTCGGCCTGGCGGACGGCGGCGGTCCGGAAGGCGACGCGCAGCGTGGTCATCACCAGGGCCGCGGGCACGCCCTTGCCCGCCACGTCGGCGATGGCGAAGCCCACCGTGCGCGGATCCATCCGGAAGTAGTCGAAATAGTCGCCGCCCACCTCGCGGCACGAATCCATGCGTCCGAGGACCTCGGAGCCCGGCAGGTACAGGGGTTCGCTGGGCACCAGGTTGGTCTGGATGCGTTGGGCGACGGACATCTCCGTTTCCAGGCGCTTGCGCTCCAGGCGCTCCTGGTAGAGGCGGCCGATCTCGACCAGCGCCGCCGCCTGTACCGAGAAGGTATGCAGGTTGGAGACGTCGGCCTGCGAGTACAGCGAACCGTCCGTCTTGGCGCCGAAGGCGAGCAGGCCCCGCAGGCGATTGCCGGTGATCAGGGGAACGAACAGCTGGACGCGCAATTCGGCCAGCAGCGAACGCGTGTCGTCGTCGGTGGCGGGCATGGTGTCGAGTCCATCCAGCTCCTCGGCGTAGATGGGGCGATGCGCCGTCATCAACACGCGGCAGAGGGTGCCGTCCGGTGACAGCTTCGCGACGCTCGGCTTGGGCCGTCCGTCCTCGCTGTGCAGGCCGCGCAGGATCTGGTGGTCGTCCTGCTCCAGATAGAGCGCGATGCAGGTCGGTCGGTAGAGGGCGTGCAGTTGGCGCAGCATCGTATCCGGCGCCGTGGCGCCCTCGCTGAGATCGGAGAGCTCGTGGCTGAGGCGTTGCAGGGCCTCGCGCGTGGCCTCGCGGGCGGGATAGAAGGTGCGGTCGAGCCAGCGGTGCAACAGGCGGCGCAGGGGGTTGAGCGCCAGGGCCGGGCCCATCACCGCCAGCAGCACGATCGGCAGGTCGGAACTGTGGAAGTACGCGGTCAGCGTGTGACCGAGCACGCCGACCACGAGCGCATAGAACGCGACCACCAGGATGGTCAGGATTCCGTAGATGAGGCTGTGGCGCACTACGTACTCGAGATCCAGGGCTCCGTAGCGCAGGATGGCCAGGCCGAAGCTCAGAGGCACCAGCACCAGCGAGAAGCCGAGCCACTCGCTGTGCGCGATGGCCGACGGCGGCGACGCGCTGAACAGGATGATGCCTGCCAGGAAGGGACCGAAGCCGGCCAGCAGGCCGACCAGGACCAACCTAAGCTTGGTATGCTCCACCGGCCTGCCGCGGCGGAAGACCTTGCGGGCGAAGACGACCAGTCCGGCCAGCATGTAGACCAGGAAATAGACCGCGGACAGCTGCTGCACCAGGGCCACCAGCAGCGAAGAGGTGGGGTCCAGACGCGCGCTCTGGGCGTAGATGCTGAGCAGGAACAGGGGCGCCGCCGGCAGCATCAGCAGGCGATGGCGCATGAGATTGCGCGGCGTCAGATGCGGGCGGTCGGGGAAGTAGAGGAAGAAGCGCAGGAAGACCGCCGGCAGGAGGAGATGGGCCAGGTCCCGCGCGGTCTCCTTCAGGATCATGTACGTGTAAGATGGCCAGTCGGGCACATCCATCAGGAAGAAGGCGAAGGTGGCGCACACCCCGAAGAAGTAGCGGGCCACCATGTCGTAGCGGCGGGCGAGGATCAGCCAGCCCATCAGCAGGAAGGCGAGTCCCGCCAGGGACATGCCGTAGTTCCAGATGATGCGCGCGCGCGACGGCCTGCCGGGGGTGACGGGCGCCGTGAAGAAACCGTCCCCGCGTTGCAGGAGATAGGTCTGGGTCTCCAGGTCGTAATGTCCCGCGATCGCCACGAAGTAGTCAACCATCGTGGCGACGGGCGCGCCGTCGATGGCCAGCAGGCGGTCGCCTGGCTCGAGGCCCGCGCGCGCGGCCGGGCTGCCCGGGTCGACCGTGCGTACCGTCAGATTGTGCACGGCCATGCCGGTGGTCGGCGCCTGGGCCACGTGGATGGCCACCGGCACCTCGAGGATCAGCAGCAGGGGCGCGAGCACGTAGAGAGCACCGCGCCGCAGCCAGCGGGCGGTGGCGTCTTCGGGCGTGGGCTGGGGGCCGAACTCGTTGTCGCGCATCAGGGGGCCATTGTAGCGCAGCCCCGGGACGGGTGGAAGTCCGCAGACGGGCGGACTCATCGCAGCGGACGGGTGCGCGGTTGACCCGTCTCCATTCTCTGCCTAGAATTCAAGGTCAATCCGCAACGCGGCGATCCTCCGCCGCAAGTCTTGCAAATTCAGCGTGTAGCTGCCGCGGCTGCGCTGGGGAGCCTATCGTGGACGATATCAGGGAGACGGTGAAGTATTCCCCTCGTGGGCTGGAGGAGAAATGGTACCGGGCCTGGGAGGAGGCCGGTCTCTTCGCGCCCGCCGCCGCAGCCGAGGGCGAACCCTTCGTCGTCATCCTGCCGCCGCCCAACGTCACCGGCGTGCTGCACATGGGGCACTGTCTCAGCAACGCCATCCAGGACATGCTCGTCCGCTGGATGCGCATGCACGGCCGCCCCACCCTCTGGGTGCCCGGCACCGACCACGCCAGCATCGCCACTGAGGGGGTCGTCGCCAGGCAGCTCCTCGCGGAGGGCCTGCACAAGGCGGATCTCGGCCGCGACGGTTTCCTGGAACGGGCCTGGGCCTGGAAGGAGAAGACCCACGGCACCATCACGGGCCAGATCAAGCGCCTAGGCTGCTCCCTGGACTGGCCCCGCGAGGCCTTCACCATGGACGAGGCGCGCAGCCGCGCGGTGACCCACGCCTTCGTCACGCTGCAGGCGCAGGGGCTGATCTACCGCGATCTCTACCTTGTCAACTGGTGCCCCCACTGCCTGACCGCCATCAGCGACGACGAGGTGGACCATCGTGAGGTGCAGGGGACCATGTGGCGGATCCGTTATCCGCTGGCCGACGGTTCGGGTCATCTCACGGTCGCCACCACGCGGCCGGAGACCATGTTCGGCGACACCGCCGTGGCCGTGCATCCCGACGATCCCGAACGCAACGGCCTGATCGGCAAGACCGTGCGCCTGCCCCTGACCGACCGGGAGATCCCCGTCATCGGCGATCAACACGCGGATCCCGAGAGGGGAACGGGCTATGTGAAGATCACGCCGGCACACGACCCCAACTACTTCGAGGTGGGGCGCCGGCACGGCCTGCCCCAGGTGGTCTGCATGGACGAGCGCGGCGTCATGAACGACGCTGCCGGCGATCTGGCCGGCCTGGACCGCTTCGAAGCACGTGAGGCGACGCTGCGTTTCCTGCGCGAACAGGGGCTCTACGACGGCGAGGAGAAGAACGTCCACCAGGTGGGGCATCACGACCGCTGCGGCAACATCATCGAGCCCTATCTCTCGCGCCAGTGGTTCCTGCGCATGGGCGATCTCGCGAAGCCGGCGGTGCAGGCCGTCGCGGACGGCAAGGTCAAGCTGCTGCCCGAGCGCTGGGTGGGCGTCTACCACAACTGGATGGACAACATCCGTGACTGGTGCATCTCGCGCCAGCTCTGGTGGGGGCATCGGATCCCGGTCTGGTACTGCAGCGCCTGCGCCCGGGAGATCTGCGCGGCCGACGCGCCGGACACCTGTCCCGGCTGCGGTGCCGCCGAACTCGTCCAGGACCCCGACGTGCTCGACACCTGGTTCAGCAGCTGGCTCTGGACCTTCTCACCGCTGGGGTGGCCGGATGAGAGCGACGACCTGAAGCGCTACCATCCCACGTCGCTGCTGGTCACCGGTCCCGACATCATCTTCTTCTGGGTCGCGCGCATGATCATGGCCTCCTACCACTTCCTGGGCGAGGAGCCCTTCGGCGAGGTGCTCTTCCACGGCATCGTGCGCGACGAGCAGGGACGCAAGATGAGCAAGTCCCTGGGCAACAGCCCCGATCCCGTCGACCTGATGGACAAGTACGGCGCGGACGCGCTGCGCATGTCCATGCTCATGCTGACGCCCACGGGACAGGACACCTTCTTCAGCGAGGAATCGCTCGAGGTCGGCCGCAACTTCTGCAACAAGGTCTTCCAGGCCACGAAACTGATCCTGGGGCACTGGGCCG
>JAHIYU010000016.1 GCA_018814885.1 bacterium
GGCGCGAGCGGGCGTAGCGGGGTTCCCGACCGCTCGCGCCGCCACACGACGCCCGACGTCACTTCATGCGCTTCAGTACGGGATCCTCCCTGTACCCGAGCGCCACCCAGTCCATGCGCCCGCCCTCGACGTGACAATCCAGGCACGCGAGCGCCCGCTCCTTGGGCACCACCCCATGGAAGATCCCCATCCACCGCCGGGTATCCACCCAGTCGTACGCGAAGTCCTCCAGCCCGTACTGGTGATGTCCGCCCTCGTGCACGGCCTTGTCCATGTCGCCGTCGGCGAAGAACTCCTCCACGCCGATGGGCACCAGCCAGCGCCTGTCCGCGAGCACGGGCAGGCAGCCCCGGTGCAGCTTGAAGGGATGGATCCTCGCCTGCTTGTCCTTCTGCGAGCCCTCGGGGCTCATCATGTGGACGGTGCCGTCCTGCTGCACCTTCACCGCCTCGCCCATGAGCTGGTGGCGCGTCCTGCCGTTCCACCAGGCGTATGCGGGCGTGACGTCGCTCTCGAAGACGATCGTCGCCGAGTACTTGTCGGCGTCCTCGTGGTAGACGGGCGTCGACCAGTCGCGGGACATGTCCGTCGGGTCGGTCCTGGCGAAGGTCGGGATGTGGCAGGCGGCGCAGGCGATGCGCGTGGCGTGGTGGTCCAGGACCTTCGTGCCGTGGGGGGCCGCCTCGTGGCACTCCTCGCAGCTCAGCCGCGGGCCCGGGGCGTCGGTGCCGGACAGGTCGGCGCCCCGGCCCCTGACGCGGTGGTCCTCGCCGGCGTGGCAGTCCGCGCAGGCCATGTCTCCGCCGTCGGCGCCCATGTGCACGTCGTACGCGCGGTCGCACTCGGCCAGGGCGTACTCGATGTCGCCGCGCTTGAAGTTGGGGCCGCCGCCGGCGCCCGAGTGGCAGCGGAGACACATCTTGCGCTTCGGCATGGATATCCGCTTGGAGACCGCGTCAAGCCCATACTGGTTGCGCCAGAGTATCGGCTGCCACTCGGGGGTGCCGGCGGCATCGTCGTAGAGGTCGCGCCGGTAGCCGTCGGCGTGACAGATCAGGCAGTCGATGTTCTCGAGCTGCTCCTGCGACAGCGTCGGCTCGGGGCGCAGGCCCAGTCCGGCGTGGCACTTGGAGCAGCCCTGGGCCAGCACCTTGCCCTGGCTGTTGGTCACGTTGCCGATCCAGTTGGCGCCGGGGCCGGTGCAGAAGTCGTTCATGGTGTTCAGCTTGCCCAGGCGGCGGCCGCCGCCGGCGACGATGTCGGGCGTCTCGCCGGTCCACTGGTAGTGCTGCGAATGGAAGAAGGCCTCGGCCTCCTCCCGGTGGCATTCCAGGCAGGTGACGGTGCCCTCGTAATGCTCGAAATATTCCTGGTGCGTGTACGCAGGCGTGTCGCCGGCCCACGCGGGGCCGGCGGCCGCCAGGATCACCAGGAGCGTGATCGCGTTTCTCATGACCGCTCTCCTAGAAACGAACCGACGTGCTCAGCGAGATCTGGTTGACCGCGCTGTAGGTCGGGTAGCCGAGGATCGGCGTGTCGTTCAGGTCCTTGGGCGCGCCCAGGTGCCAGCCCGACCCCGAGTAGTCGTAAGCATAGTGCATGTAGTCCAGCTTGACGATGAAACGCTTGTCGACGCGGTGGGTCAGGTAGGCCTCCCACACCTCGCCGCGGGTGCCGGTCTTCGGGGCCACGATGTCGTCGGCGCCCTGGCTGAAGTTGAACCAGTACTTGCTGCCCTTGTTGTACTCCAGGCCGACCTTGGTCTTCTCGTCGGCGAAGCTGTAGCGGGCGCCGGCGTAGGCCATCTTGCCAGTCTGCTCCTCGGGGGTCTCGAAGGGATCGCAGAAGAGGCCGCCGAAGGGCGTGGTCACCAGTTCGGGGTGCGACTTCATGACGCTGTAGCTGGCGAAGAAGTCGAAGCCCCTCCACTCGCGCATGACCAGCAGGCTGGCCAGGTCGATGTCGCCCAGGTTGGTCGAGGGCGTGAAGCGCATGACCATGGGCGCGCCGATGGCGTCGCCGCTGACGGGGTTGTCGGGCAGGACGACCACGCCGTTGAAGCCGTCGGTCGCGTCGAAGGCGCGCAGGACGGTCGCCTGGACGAAGTTCTCGCCCTTGCTCCACACGTCCCAGTTGAAGCCGAAGAAGTGGGCGTCCTTGAGCCGGTCGGCGGGACGCCGCAGGTTCTCGGCGGAGCCGAAGCCCGACTCGTAGCCCAGGCCGTAGCACAGGCGCAGCTTGGAGTTCTCGTGCACGTCGAAGCCGGCGGTGATGCCGTCGAACTGGAAGTCGACGACCGAGCCCAGGGGCGTGCCGCCGCGCATCTCGTCCTCGCGCAGGTGCAGCGGCGGACCGCCGGTGCTGGGGCGGCGGCCGATGGACAGGTACAGCGAGGAATCGCCGATCCTGTTCCAGTTGAAGTAGGCCCGGTCCACGCGCAGGATGTCGCTGTTGGGCACGCGTGTGGTGTTGCCGTCGATGTTCAGGCTGTTGCTCTGGCCGTTGAAGACCTGCAGGCCGGTGCTGTCGCCCCAGGGCTTGTACATGGACAGGCGCCCGGCGAAGGACACGTCGTCGGCCACCTTGGCGTTCATGTTCAGGCGCAGGCGGCTGGTGTAGAGGATGTCGTTCTTCCAGTCGTAACCGCCCTGCATCACGCCGGGGGCGGCCAGCATCAACTGCATGGCGCCGTCCTGCAGGCCGGCCCACTGCTCTGGCGTCAGGGTGGCCGGATCCATGCCGTTCATCACGGCCATGGCGGTCAGCAGGTCCTGCAGGCCGCCCCGCAGTCCCGCGAACGTCAGCGAGTTGGCGTAGGCCATGTAGTTGCCGCCGTTCTGCATGACGTACGTGCCGAGGGCGGCGAAGTCCATGGCGGTGGGCGACGCCATGGGCAGGGTGCCGTTGGCGCCGAAGTAGAACAGCGTCTGCGCCATGACGTTCTGCAGGGCCATGCCGTCCATGTAGTCGGGGATGTCGGCGTCGATGTTGTGGGCCTCGAAGCGGAAGTCGCCTGTGAAGTCGACGCGGTCGGTGGCGGCCTTGCGCTCGACCAGCCGCAGGCGCTTCTCGAGATCCTTGATCTTCTTCTCCAGGTCGGCGTCGGCGGCCTGTGCGGCCATGGCCGTACCGACGGCCATGATCACCACGAGTGCGAGAATCTTCTTCATGGTTCTGCTCCTCCGGGTAGAACGAACGGGGCTATCCACAGGTCATCGGATGTTCGGAGTCGGCGGCGCCGTCGACGCAGAACTTGCGGATGGCCTTGAGCATCGCGGGCGTGATGGTGTCGACGACCTTGGTCGTGTCGTCCGCGGACACGGCCAGGCCCCGGTGGGTCTCGAGGTAGTTCTCGTCGAAGAAGCGTTCCCACTGCTCGATGATCAGGAACATGGGGGTGTATTCGCCGGCGTCGGCGTCCTCGCCGTGGCAGATCTTGCAGTCGGCCTTGTAGAGCTCCTTGCCGTCGAGTTTCTCGGGTTCGGCCTTCTTCTCGTCGGCCGAGGCGATACCGGCCAGCAGCAGCACGAGCGCGGCTGTCGTCAGCAGGACCAGGTTTCTCTTCATCGCGGTCTCCTTCGCGTCGGTGAAGCGGAGCATTTGAAACGGGAGCGAATCGATCTCTGATTATCAGGTATCCAACTCCCAATCTATCGGTGGAATATGCTCTGTCAATAAAATTCGAACACAATATAATAATGTTTTAATGATATATGCTGCCATTATCGACAGGTGCCACTATCCTCTTGGCGAGAAAGGTGATATACTTATACGAGGTACGTAACATCACCCTGCCGGACAGGAGGTCCGGCTTATCGGGCCGGCCTTTCCGATCGGCCCGACACGACCACGGAGGGGGATCCCGCAGTCCCCAGCCAGCCCACACACCCGGAGGATCCCATGCGTTGCGCTGTCCTGCTGACGCTTTCGATCGCCCTCTTGTTCATGGCGGGTACCGCCCTGGCCCATGGCGGCCACCACGGAGGGCCTTCCCCGGTCGCAGCCGACCCCGATCTGCTCTCGCGGCTGGGTCCCGCCGCGGTGGCGAAGCTCGCCGGCGGCGGCGAGCCCGAGGCCGATCTCTATCGCCTCACCCTCGCGGAGATCGCCGCGGGCAAGTCGGCCAAGGTGACCGGCACCGGTTCCTGCCTGCTGATCCTCTTCCAGTGGACGGACCATCCGGCGGACGGCGTGGCCCACCCGGGTTCGGCCTACAACGACATGATGTTCTCCGCCGGCACTTACGCCACCGGCAGCGTGAACGACTTCTACCTGGAGAACAGCTACGGGCAGTACGGCGTGACCGGGCTCGCGTCGGGCTGGCACACCTCGAGCGGTCTGTACGCCGCCTTCGCGCCCACCGATTACGGCCAGGTGCGCGACATGATCGCCGCGGCCGTCGCCCAGCTCGACCCGGTCATCGACTACAGCCAGTACGACAACGACGGTCCCGACGGCGTGCCCGACTCCGGCGACGACGACGGCTACGTGGACGCCCTCTTCTTCGTGCACGCCGGCCCCGGCCGCGAGCAGACCGGCGACGACAACGACATCTGGTCCCACGCCTGGGCCTTCTACGGGGGGCTGTCGACCGGCGACGGCGTCGGGATCTACCGCTATTCCGTGGAGCCGGAGATGCTCTCGGACGGCGCCCAGATCACCATCGGCGTCTTCGCCCACGAGTACGGCCACGTGCTCGGGCTGCCCGATCTCTACGACACCGACTACAGCACCAGCGGCATCGGCGACTGGGGCCTGATGAGCGGCGGTTCCTGGTGCCGCCGCAGCGGCGATCCCGTGGGCAGCAGCCCCGCCCACCTCACCGCCTGGAGCAAGTGGAAGCTGGGCTGGTTGACGCCGAACGTCGTCACCGCGGACCAGCTGGGCGCGACCTTGCCGCCGGTCGAGACCAGCGCCGTCGCCTACCGCATCTTCCGCGGCGGCGCGACCGCCGGCGACGAGTTCTTCCTGGTCGAGAACCGCCAGCCGATCGGCTTCGACGGCGGCCTGACCCGACGCCAGGTCGATCTGGGCCTGCCCCAGCCCCAGGGCATGATCATCACCCACGTGGACGAGTCGATGAGCGCCAATTCCAACGACAACCACCGCCTGGTCGACATCGTCGAGGCCAGCCCCTGGTTCCACGCCCCCGGCGACTGGATGGAGCACCTCGACGGACCGCGCGACTACGCCCTGCAGCTCTGGCTCGACCAGTACAACCGCGGCGACAACGGCGACGCCTGGCCCGGCTGGTCGACCGCCAGCCTCGATTCCACCGACTGGATCGGCCCGCGCGACCGCGATCGCTTCGCCGACGACACCATCCCGCCGGCCGAGGACTACTTCTGCGACGCGTCCGGCATCGCCATCGAGAACATCGCCCTGGCCGGCCAGGACGTGACGGCCGACTTCCTCGTCGGCGCCAAGCGGCTCCCCGCGGTCTCGCCGGACAAGTCCTTAACCTGGACCTTCGAGACCGACAGCGAGGGCTGGCTCTTCTGCCGCGGCTACGTCCACCACGACTTGACCCAGGGCGGGAGCTGCGGCGGCGCGGGCGGCCTCTGGTTCGGCTTGGACGACGCGGACTACGTGTGCCCGCCGGGATACGGCAACAACTGGAACGACTTCACGTGGCGCACGGTCGGCGTCTCCGACGGCGCCACCGTCAGCCTGCGCCACCGCTACGATCTCGAGGTCGGTTACGACTTCGCTCGCCTGGAGGTGCGCTGCGCGGGCGACCCCGAGGTCGCCTGGTACGAGATCGCCTCCTTCGGCGGCTACAGCGACTGCGTGACCGACACCTGGGCCATCCCCACGTCCGCGATCTCCGCCTGCGCCAACGCGTTCGGCTTCGCCGTGCTGGACCTGCGCCTGCGGCTCGATTCCGACGAGGGCTGGTCGGCCGAGGACGGCGGCTACTGCGGCATCGGCTGGTGGGTGGACGAGATCACCATCACCGGCGAGTACGCCGTCGGCGTCGGCGACCTGCCGGGCGCGGGCCTGCCCGCCATGCTGCGCCCCGCCTCGCCCAACCCCTTCAATCCGGTGACCGCGTTGAAGTACCACGTGCCGGCCGGCGCCCGCGAGGTCGGGCTGTCGGTCTACGATCAGCGCGGCCGCCTGGTGCGCGACCTGTCCGCCTCGCCGGAGGCGGGCTGGCAGGAGCGCAGCTGGGACGGGCGCGACGAGACCGGCCGCAACCTGCCCAGCGGCATCTACTTCGCGCGCCTGAACGTGGACGGCGCCCTGCGCATCCAGAAGCTGGCCCTGCTGAAATAGGCGGCGCCGGGGACGCGATCGAGGGGTTCGGGACCTCAATCCCGGGCCCCTTTCGGTATTTTTTCGTCGCTGAGATTCGCATTTTTGCTATCATGTGCGCCATGATGCACCATCCGAAGCGCACGCGTTCCCTGTTGATCGCAGCCCTGATGCTCGTCGTCGCGACGGCGTTTCCCGCGGCGGCGTCCGTCCACAACATCCACCTCTACACGGACAGCACGCCCGACTACACGAGCCGCGAGGATTTCCTGGAGTCCGCCACGGGCATCTGGGACGATCCCCAGGACCAGGCCATCGCGATCTGGCGCTTCATGGTGCGCGGCCACCGTCAGACGCACGCCACCCGGGAGGACGGGCGCCCGCTCTTCGATCCGATCTACTTCTACAACAGCTACGCCAACACCTTCTGCGGCTACGTGGCCGGCTACTACACGTCCTTCGTCGACGCCATGGGCGGGGCCTGGCGTCATCGTTACGTCGAGCTGGGCGACCACACGGTCGCCGAGGTCTCCTGGGACGGCGGCGCCGACTGGCACATGTTCGACACGTCCATGGTGATCTACGCCCTGCAGCCGGACGGCCTGGTCGCGTCCTGCGCCGACATCCAGGCCGCCCACAGCAGTCCGCTCTCGCTGGCCCTGGGCGCGGCGGGCCCCGAGCCCGGCAGCTACTACCTGTACCACGCCGCGCCCGAATGCATGACCAATCCCGTCGATCCGGCGCGCGCCGGCGACCTGAGCTACCCCTGGGGTTACCGCAAGGCCTGCGACAAGCCCGTCGACTACGTGCGCACCCTGCGCAACGGCGCCGATTCGTACATCTCCGGTTTCGTGGTCCAGGACTGGTTCACCCACGTGCGCCACGGCTGGCGCTACCGCCTCCACCTGCGTCCCGGCGACGAGTACACGCGTTACTGGCAGCGCCTGGGCGACAGCGAGGACTTCTATCGCCCGGCGGGGACGAGCGATCCCCACGCCACCTCGCCGGTCGGCGATTTCCACGGCACGGGCGTCTGGCATCACGAGCCGGACCTGACGAGCGTCGACTACCGCCTGTCCATCCACGACGAGGCGGGCGTCGTCCACGTCAGCGAGACCGGGCCCGGCCCCAACCTGCGGCCGGCGGCCGCGGGCGAGACGGCGCGCCTGGACCTGAAGGTCGACGCCGCCAACGTGGCGACCTCCGGCTTCGTGAGACTGCAGGGACGGCGCGACGCGGCGGGCGATGCGGTGCGGCTGCTCTTCACGCGCGACGCGGGCATCAACTGGACGCAGATCTGGTCGGCGCCTGCCGCCGGCGCCTTCGACCAGGAGGTGGCGCTGGCGCCGTCGCTGGTGGGCGGCGCCCACGAATACCTGCTGCGCATCGAGATGAGCGCGGCCGCCGACCCGGGCGGCTGCGGCCTCGACGCCGTGCGCGTGACGACGCTCACCCAGGTCAACGCCTTCACCCTGCCCCGTTTCCAGATGGGCGAGAACAAGGTCCGCTTCGCCCTGGGCGAACAGCTGGCCAGCCAGACCCTCTGGCCCGTCCTGCACGACGACGGGGGCGGCGGCCGCTACCGCGACACCGCCGAGAGCTGGGAGAACATCGACGCCCTGGCCGACGCCGACGCCTTCCATCGCGCCCTGCTGCGCCCCGCCTCGTCCGCCGCGCCCGCGCAGGTCACCTGGCGGCTGTCCACGCCCACGCCGATGACGCGCGTGGAGTACGGCGGCAGCTTCGTCACCCGCATGAACACGCCCGACGACTTCGTGAACCTGTCCCACGCCTTCGACGGCGGCGCGCGGATCGCCGCGGACTCCTTCGGCGCCGCGTCGTCCGGCACCTGGGACGGCCGTCTCTTCGTCTCCGCCGCCGCCCCGCCGGCCGCCCACGAGGTGCGCCTGCGCTTCGACATCGGCAGCACCGCGCCCGAGGTCTGGCAGGCCACCGGCATCCAGGACCTGCTGATGACCGTGCTGCACGAACCGCGCGACCCGTCCTTCGCGCCCGTCGAGGTGACGTTCAACTGGACCGAGTTCCACGGCGAGCGGACCGTGACGCGGGCCCACACGCGCGTCGTGGACGCGGCGCAGGACATGTGGCTGGTCAACGTGGGCGGCGACCGCGACCCGCGGATGAACTGGGTGCGATTGCGGCTGGTGGACGGCCCCGTCGCCGCGGGCTACCTCGGTGGCGACCCCGGCCCCGGCGCCGGCTACGACAAGCAGGTGGTGCGCTTCGACTGGCTGGACGACGTCTCGCGCGGGCGCCCCTACACCGTCAGCCGCCCCGCCTCGTCCTCGAATCCCGACGACGGCGGCGACCTGACCAACGGCTGCATCACGCCGCCCACGACCTACTGGAACCACAGCGTCGTCCAGGAGCAGGGCGCCCTGTGGGAGGCCGGCGCGCCGCTGGTGGTGACCCTGAACCTGGGCGCCCAGCAGAACGTGGCCGCCCTGCGCGTCAGTACCCAGCAGCCCAATCCCGATTTCGGCCACCCGGCCGCTATCGCCGCCGAGATCTCCGACGACGGCGCGAGCTGGCGTCCCTTCGGCGAGGCGACCCACGACCAGGTGTGGCATCCCGAGGGCAATTTCCTGGACTGGGGCTACGCCCACTCCTCGGCCTACGACGCGCTGCCCGCCGGCGGCCGTCTGGCCTTCCCCTTCTGGATCCTGCCCGCCGCGCCCGACGCGGGCCGCCACCTCCGCCTCACCTTCACCCTGCAGGACGGCCGGGGTCTGGGCGTGTCCGAGATCCAGGCCCTCGACCGGGTGACCGTGGAGGACTGGCCCGACCGCGAGGTCTGGATGCCCGGGACCACCGCCGTGTCCGACGGAGGCGCCGCCCACGACGCGCCGCGGGCGCGGCCGACCCTGCACTGCGCGCCGAACCCCTTCAATCCGAGCACGCGTGTGGAGTTCGAGGTGCCCGTGACTGGCCCCGTCTCGCTGCGGGTCTTCGACGTGCGCGGCCGCGAGGTGCGCGTGCTGCGCGACCGGATCCTGGCCGCCGGACGCCACGTCGTCACCTGGGACGGCCGCGACAGCGCGGGCCGCGTCGTGGCCGCCGGGGCCTACTTCCTGGCGCTGCGCACGGTCGCGGGCGATCGGGTCAGCAAGGCCGTGCTTGTCAAATAGCGGTCCGCCGCCGATGATCCCGCCCCTACCCATCCCCCGGGAGAGACCATGGACAACACGGTGGTATTCGTCGCCGGCGACCGCCTCGGCCGGGGCGACGACCAGCTCGGCGAGGCCCTCATGCTGGCGGCGATCAAGAACCTCGCGAAAGCCGGCGGCGGCCTGCCGTCGCACATCCTCTTCATGAACAACGGCGTGAGGCTGTGCTGCACCGGGTCGAACGCCCTCGACGACCTGCGCGGCCTGAGCGCGGCCGGCGTGGAGCTGCTCAGCTGCGGCACCTGCCTGGACTGGTTCGACCTGAAGGACCGGCTCGCGGCGGGGCGCGAGTCCAGCATGATCGAGATCATCGGGCTGCAGAAGGAGGCCGGACGGGTCGTGCGGCTCTAGTCGGTGACGAGCTTGAAGCCCAGGACGGGCCGGTAGTGCGGTTCCGTGGGCTCGAACAGGCTCAGATACTCGATGCCGGAGCCGTCTGCGATCTCGACGCCGTCCCGGAAGTGGAGGCCGTAGGTGTACTGGGCGCTGGGGATTTGCAGCACGCCCTGGGCGTAGGCGCCTGTCATGCCGAGCTCCACCTGCCTGCCCCGGTCGTACAGGGTCAGGCTGCATTCGTCCTGGACGAAGAACCAGTACGCCAGATCGTAGCAATCGTCCTGGAAGCCGTCGGCGGTCTCGATCAGGATGTGGACCTCCCAGTTCCCGTGCACGAAGTCGCAGGTGGGCGGCGGGACCTCGATGTTGACGGCCGCATCGCCGCTGGCCCCGATGTCGACCGTGCTGGTCGCGGTGATCGTCACCAGGGGCGGGTCCGGCGCGGACCCGGGCGCGGTGTAGCGGCCGGCCCCGTCCAGCGAGCCGGCGCCGGCGGGAAACAGGCTCCAGGTCACGGCGCGGTTGTCGCACCCCGTCACGCGGGCCAGCAGCTGCAGGCTCGCCTGCGGCGGGAGCGTGATGTAGGACGGCGAGACGGAAACGTCGATCCGCGGGATCTCGTCGCCGGGCGCGCCGAAGAGGGTGCCCTCGATGTCCTCGCCGCCGGCGGGCTTGCCGAAGCCGCCGAACGTGCCGGTGAGGGTCTCGCCGTTCGCGGCGACGTCGAAGGTCATGTCGATCTCCCAGGGCCTTTCGTTCTCCTCCCACCGGACGGCCAGGGTCACGCGGCGGCCGGTCACGTCGCCCGTGAAGTCGCCCTGCGCCGTGGAGAAGACGACCGTGTCCGCGGCCGCGGCGAAGGCGCCCGGCACCAGGAAGGCGTCGACGGTTGACCGGGGGCTGAGGCGCAGGGTCCAGGGCCCGTCCAGCAGGGGGGCGGGCGGCTCCCCGGCCGGCGGCGCGACCGCATCGTCGTCGCAGGCGACGAACGACAGACAGACGATCGCGAAGATGGCGGCGAGCGGACCGAGGCGAAACATGGCGCCCTCCTGGATGTCGGGCGAGGGCTGGGATCACACGGTTAAGTCTACGGCATTTAGTCTTTGTGATGCAACTACGGCGCCACCACCACCTCGGCCGTGGCGGTGTCGGCCTCGGCGCCGGCCAGCACGCGCGCGCTCAGGATCAGCGTGGTGTGCTCGACCACCGTCGGCGCCGTCCAGTCGATGCTCCAGGCCTGCAGCCCGGCCGCGATCTGCCAGCCGCCGCCTCCGTCGAACTCGACGGCGTCGAGCGGGTCGCCGCAGGTGCCCGCGACGGCCGTGCCGGTGACGGCCACTACCGCGCCGCCCGCGACGGTGTCGGCCGCGGCGATGGTGACGTCCAGCACTTCGGCCGGCAGCCACTGGATGGACGCGGAGACGGGGGCGGGATCGAACCAGTCGTTGCGGAACTGGCCGTAGACGGTCTTGACCAGACCGCCCGCGCAGCCGCCGTGCGTGAAGGTCGTCGTCTGGGCGTAGTCCTGCCACGCCGTCGCGGCCAGCGCGCCGACGCTCTCGGCGAAGCGCATCCGGGTGGCGACGGCCACGGCCTGCAGGGTCAGCGCCAGGGCGGGCGTCGACTCGGCGCCGCCGTTGATCAGCAGCGTGACGCCGTCGAGGTTGCCGGGTACGGCCAGCAGGCTGTCCACGCGGGTGAAGCCGAAGTCGCACGTGAACTCCCCGAAGACGCGCTGGGAGTCGGGGGCGGCGTCGAGCAGGTAGCCGGCGTAGAGCGTGTCGCCCTGGAGCCAGGCGGCCGCGGGCAGGTTGCGGCGGTCGTCGGCGAAGCGCATGAGCGTGACGCCGTCGCCGAGGATCTCCAGCACGGGGTTCATGCTGGCGACCTGCGTCACGTTGCCTGCGAGCTGCAGCTGCGGCGCGAACGCGACCTCGATGGAGTCGTGCCAGGCCGCGCCGGCCGCGCCGCCCGTGTACACCCGCAGGTAGACGTGCTTCCAGACGCCGTTGCCGTCGGCCGCGCCCAGGTCCCAGGGCACGGTGACCTCGCCGCCCTGGTCGAAGACGTGGAAGCTGCCGGACGCGAAGTCCGGCGCGGCGCTGAGCTCGGCGCTGTCGCCGACGGCTGCGCGCACGAAGAGGTCCAGCTTGCGGGAGGCCGCGGCCTCGGTCTCGCCGAGGCGCAGGTAGGGCGGCGCCATCAGCGCGGCGGCCCGCACGGAGCTGATCGCCGAGCTGGAGCCGTTGATGTCGACGGCGCGCACCTTGTAATAGTTGTTCCGGTTGGGCGCGTAACCGGCATGCGTGTACGCATGTGTCGGGTACTCCACCGACCCGGCGACGCTGAACGGCCCGCCCTGCTGTAGGCTGTGCAGCACCTCGTAGCCGACGATGCCCGCCAGGGACAGGCCGGTCCACGTCACGAACACGCCCCCGTCCAGATAGACGGCCACGATCCCGAAGGGGTCGCCCTGATAGGGGCCGTCCGGATCGAGGGGGTTGTCGTAGGAGGGCGCCGCGGGCTCCTGGGTGCAGCCTGCGGCCAGGGCCAGGACGGCGAGCGCCGCCAGCAGGGCGGGCCAGGCGCGCGGAAGGTTCGTCTCGATCGACATCTGCGTACTCCTAGAAGCTCAGGCGCCAGCCGACGTGGAAACCGTCGCCGCAGGCGGTCCGCCGCGGCGCGTCGAGCGAGATACGGTCGGGGGGCGGCGCGGGCCGCGGCCCCGGGCCCATCTCCGCCGACGGGAAGCGCAGCCACGCGTCCAGGACGCTGACGGCTACCGCGCCCGCCGCCGCGGCCAGCGCGGCGTTGCGCAGGTCCAGGGCGCTCCGCATGCCCGCGTGCTTGTCCTCGGCCCGCGTACGGTAATAGGCGAGGTCGTCGGGCAGGAAGGCCGCGCCGTAGGCGTCGAGGGCCAGCAGGTACTCGTCCTTGCGGTTCTGGGCGTTCATATCCGCGACAAGGGCCGTGAGCAGGCCGCCCACCTCCACGCCGGTCAGGATCCAGCCCAGGGTCGGCCGTCCCACGTAGCGCTGCCCGGATCCCGCCAGCATCAGGCTCTGCAGCGCGGCGAACTTGCGGCTCATGGGCATCAGGCGCAGGTGCAGGCGGATGGTCTGGTGCGCGCCCTCGGCCACGAACTTGCGGCGCATCGGCAGCATGCCCGGCAGTTCCGCCGTGACCGTGTGCCAGCCGTCGGCCAGGGCCACCGGGGCGTCCAGCGGCAGTGGGCCGGCGTCCGCGCCGTCGATCAC
>JAHIYU010000017.1 GCA_018814885.1 bacterium
CCAGCAGGATGCGGCCCGCGGCCACGGCGAACTGCTTGGGCGGCGCGGCGTCCGTACGGGCGCGCGAGCCGCTGCCGCCGGCGAGGATGATCAGGTGCAAGGGCGTCCGTGCGACGGTCATGCCTTCCCCTCACCGGCCGCCCGCGAGCGGCTCAGGGCCAGGGCCACGGCCTCGTCGACTGTGGCGGCCACGACCACGGACAGGCCCTGCTCGGTCTTGCGGTTGCGCTTGGCGCGCGCGACCACCGCCCGCTTGAACCCGTGCCGCGCCGCCTCGCGCAACCGACCGGGGCGGTCGGCTACGCCGCGCACGTCCCCGGTCAGGCCGACCTCGCCGAGCACCAGGGTGTCGACCGGCACCGGGATCTCGCGCAACGAGGAGGCCAGGGCGGTGACGATAGCCAGGTCCGCGCCCGGATCCTCCAGGCGCGCTCCCCCGGCCACCTTGACGAAGATGTCGCAGCCGGCCAGGTCTAGCCCCGCGCGTTTCTCGAGGATGGCCGCCAGCAGGGCCACGCGCTTGCTGTCCACGCCCTGGACCACCCGCTGGGGCGTGCCGTAACGCGAGGGCGACACGAGGGCCTGCACCTCCACCAGGAAGGTCCGCGACCCGTTGCGCACGGCACACACGGCCGAGCCCGGCTCCTCGCCGCGACGACCGCTCAGGAACAGGGCTCCCGCCTCGTCCACCGGCACCAGGCCGTCGCCGCGCATCTCCAGGATGGCCAGCTCGCCGGTGGCGCCGAAGCGGTTCTTCACCGCGCGCACCATGCGCACGGCGCCGCCGTCGCTGCTCTCGAAGTAGAGGACCGTATCGACCATGTGCTCGAGCAGCTTGGGCCCGGCCAGGTCGCCGCTCTTGGTGACGTGCCCGACCAGGAACACGGGACGTCCCGAGGCGCGCGCGTAGTCCGCGAGCACGCCGCCGCAGTAGCGGATCTGGCTGACGCTGCCGGGGAAGGCGTCGATCTCGCCGCTGTGCAGGGTCTGGATGGAATCCGCGATGACCACGCACGGGCCGGCGTGCCGCGCGCGGTCGTCGTAGAGGGCGGCCAGCAGCTTCTCCAGGTCGACCTCGTCGAGGATGTGGAAGCCCTCGGTCGTCCGCGGGTCGAAGCCGAGCCGCTCGGCGCGCATGCGGATCTGCGCGGGCGACTCCTCGCCGGCCACGTAGAGCACGCGCACGCCCTGGCGCATCCAGCTCAGCGCCAGGCCGGTCAGCAGGGTGGACTTGCCCACACCGGGCTCGCCGCCGAGCAGGACCACCGAGCCGGCCACCAGTCCGCCGCCGAGCACGCGGGCGAGCTCTTCCGGTTCCACCGCCAGACGCTCGTGGCTCGCCGAGGCGACCTCGGCCAGGGACAGCGGCCGCAGGAGGTCGCCGCCGCCCGGCGGCGCCGGACGCGCGCGGCCGAAACCGGCGCCCCGGCCCTTGCCCTCGACCTTGCCGAGCTTGAACTCGGTCAGGGAGTTCCATTCCCCGCACTCGGGACAGCGCCCGAGCCAGCGGACCTCCTCGTGGCCGCAATTGCCGCAGACGTAGCGCGTGACTGTCTTGGCCATCGATCACCTTCCGTTCGAAACGCGGGCGTGGAGGATAGCGGTTTCCGGGCGGGAGGTCAAAGGGCGCGCCCGGCCCGGGCGAGATCCGCGCACGGGGCTTGCTCCCCATGGGCACGCGACCGTTAATACTTCGGTATAATCGGAGTTATACTATGGACATGAAAATGGCAATTTCCATACCCGACGACCTCTTCGCCGCCGTCGAGCGTCTGGCGCGCGATCTCGGCTTGAGCCGGAGCGCCCTGTACAGGATCGCCGTACAGGACTTCCTGGAGCGGCATCGTCAACAGGCGGCCACGGAGGCCCTGAATGCCGTCTACGGCGACGACCCGGAGTCCAGCCAGCTCGATCCGGTGCTGGCTGCCATGCAATTCGCTTCTCTGGGAACCGATGAGTGGTGATCAAGCGCGGTGAGATATGGTGGGGGCAGATTCCCTTTCCCCGGGGATCGGAGCCCGGATACAGTCGACCCCTCGTCGTCGTCTCCGCCGACACCTTCAACAGGAGCGCCATCCATACCGTGGTCGTGTTGGCCTTGACACGCGATCTCGGCCGCGAGAACGCGCCCGGCAACGTGCGTCTCTCCAGGAGGGACAGCGGCCCGCCTCACGCATCTGTCGCCAACGTCTCCCAGCTCATGACCCTGGACAAGTGCATGTTGACCGTGCGGGTCAAACGGATTCCCCCGCCCATCATGCAGAGAATCGACGACGGCCTCCGTCTCGCGCTCGCCCGCTGAAGGCCATGTCGCCGAAGCTGGCTGACGGTGAATCCGAACCGTGGGCGCGACCGATCCCTACCGCGTCAGCAGCATCTTCGCCTCCTGCACGACCCCCTCGGCGGTGAACCGGTAGAGGTAGAGCCCGCTGGCCAGGGCGCGCCCGGCGGCGTCACGGCCGTCCCAGGCGACCTGGTGCCGGCCGGCGGGCAGCGCGCGCCCGTCCAGCAGCCGCCGCACCTCGCGACCGCGCAGGTCGAAGATCGCGAGAAGCGGCGCCTGGGCGCTCGACAGCTCGAAGGCGATCACCGTGCGCGGATTGAAGGGGTTGGGCGCGTTGCCCAGCAGCCGCGTGACGCGCGGCATGCCGTCGCCCACCGCGGTGACGGGTTCGGGCAGGGTGATGTACAGGCCCCAACCGTTGAGCGTGCCCGTGTCGGAGCCCACGTTGTCCGAGACGAAGAGGGTCCAGTCGCCGAACGGGCTCTCTCCCACGAAGTCCAGCAGCTCGCCCGGACCGTCCACGGGGAGCGTCACGCCGTAGGTGCCGAGGATGTCGTCGCTCGAACTGCCCGAGCGGTCGTGCAGGCGCACGGTGGTGCCCTCGGGGGATGTCAACTCGACGATCAGGTCGCCGATCCAGGTGTGCGTGACGTCTATCGGCACGGTCACCGCCGAGATCGCGCCGTCGTCGGTGACGGTGATCGTCGAGGTGATCCCGGCGGGAGCGTTGTCCGGGATGTCGACGGGCGTCCCCTGGTAGTACTCGGCGGTCCAGGTCGCCTGCAGCCAGTAGTCCCGGTAGACGGCCTGCCCTTCGCCGACCTCGACGAACTCGGTGACCGTCGTGAAATCGGC
Source organism: bacterium (assembly GCA_018814885.1). Lineage (NCBI taxonomy): Bacteria > bacterium. The sequence continues at coordinate 3,140 of JAHIYU010000017.1, forward strand.
CTTGCTGACGACAATCCGGTACGTGCCGGCGTAGAGGCCGTCCAGGATGAAATAGCCGTACTCGTCGGTGAGGGTCTCCAGCCCGGGACCGGCGCTGACGGCCGCGCCCTCGATCAAGAAGGCGACATCCCCGGAGATCGAGCTGACGGAGCCCGAGATGGACGCGGTCGCCTCGCCCTCGTCGGCCATCAGGAAGGCGGCGGCGTTCTCCACCAGCCGGCGGGCGGCCGTGGTGTCGGTCAGGGCGGCCGCGTTGAAGCAGAAGTTGACGACCTGGGCCGACTGGGGCGCGGGATTGTCGTCGTAGACGATCACGCCGCCGGCGCCCGCGTAGCTGGCGGGTTCCAGGACCACGTAGGCGTCGGGTGTGGGATCCATGGCGTCCTCATCGCCGTAACCGCTGTAAGCGATGGCCAGCACGGACGGGATGGCGTGGGGCAGGTTGAGCAGCGGGTGCCCTGCCATGCCGTCGGCGGTCTGCAGATCGCCCGCGCTGTCGCTGCGCCAGTCGGAGACGTGCAGCACGTCGGCCGCGAAGTCGGGATAGCCTGGGCTGGACTCGGCGTCGTAGCCCACCTCGCCCCCCTCGACCAGCAGCTTGCCGCCGCCGCCGACCCAACCGCCCAGCAGGGTGCGCAGGTTCGCGTCGGCCACCGGCGAGGTGTTGTCGCCGCAGGAGAGCACCACGAACTGCATGTTGTCGAAGTCGGAGGCCTGCAGCGCGGCGGCGTCCACCGCGGTGAGCACGTACCCGGCATCGGTCAACCAGCGGTCGATGTCGCCGGGCAAGGCCTTGTGCGCGCCGGTGTGCGGCGGCAGCGGTTTCTTGTCCTCGCCGAGTTTCGGCTCTTCGCCCTTGGCGGCGGTGTCGTCGATGAGCAGGGCCACGCCCAGGGCGTCGATGATCGCGAAGGAATACGGCCCGAGCACGACCTCGTTGGGCACGGCGGCTGTGTCGGTCACGCGCACCGAATAGGTGAAGACGTCGTCGAGCTGCACCTGCTCCGCGGGCACCGGGAAGTCCGCCGCGTAGAGATCTCCGCCCTGGTGGACCAGCGGGAAGTCGGGCTGGGGAATGCCGTCCTGGTCAAACATCACCGTGACCGAGGCGATGCCCAGGTTGTCGCTCGCGTTGACGGTCACAGCGGCGGGCCAGGTGAGCAGGGGCTGGTCGCCCAGGGGCTGATGCGATACGACGGGGTCGGTGATGTCGGGTCCCACATGGAAGGCGAAGGCCTCGCCGGGCGCTCCCAGGGGCAGGGTGGTGACGATGCCCAGCTCGTCGCCGGCGGACAGGTAGTAGGCCACGTCGCTGCCCGCCGGCTGGCCGGGGAGGGCCGCCTCGTAGGCGTCGCCGCCCAGGTCGGCCAGCGTCGTCTCGTTCCAGCCGCCGCCGTCCACGTTCCAGAACAGCTTGAGCGCCGTGGGGTCGAGGGCCACGCGGTCGGTGATCGTGCAGGTGGCGAGGTACGGGCCGATCGTGTCCTCGGTGTCGGCCAGCGGGTCGTGCGCGATGCCCGCGCCGTAGTAGTGGGCGGCGGCGTGGGCGTCCAGGATGCCCCAGCCGTAATCGTTGTCGGGAGTCGCGGCCTGCGACGCGGTCTCGCGCATGGCGTCGCGCACCTGCATGGGTGTCAGCGTGGGCACGCGCGACAGGACCAGGGTGGCCACGCCGGCGGTCAGGGGACCGGAAAATGACGTGCCCGAGGCCGAGGTGTAGGAGGTGTCGTCGGTGGAGCTGACCACGTGGTTGCCCGAGCCCAGGGCGCAGACGTCGGGCTTGATGCGCCCGTCGTAGCTGGGTCCCGGCGACGAGAAGTAGGCGTAGGATCCCGACGAGGTGACTGCGCCCGCGGCGATCACGCTGTCCCCGTCGGCGGGGGTGATGATGTGGTCCCAGATCGTGCCGCGCTCGTTGCCGGCGGAGTTGCAGACCGCGATGCCCTTGCCCACGGCCAGGTCGGCGGCGATGGTGCAGGCGGCCGTGTTGCCGTCCAAGTCGGAGAAGACGTACCAGTCGATGTAGCCCAGCGAGCTGGTGGCCACGTCGATGCCGTATGTATCCAGCCACTCGATGCCGGCCACCCAGTTGTCCTCCTCGATGGGCACCTCCTGCGACACGTCCTCGGTCTTGGCCAGCACCACCTGGGCGCCGAAGGCCGGACCGACGTGCGCGCCGGGCGCGTAGCCCATGATCGTGGACATGGTCTTGGTACCGTGGTCGTTGGCGTTGCTGGGATCTCCCGGCTGGTTGTCCACGTCGCCGTCGTCGTTCACGAAATCCCAGCTGGCGATCACCGTGACGGGCGCCAGGGCGACGTGGGTGGTGCGGAAGCCGGTGTCGAGCATGCCGATCAGGACGCCGGCGCCCGTGATGCCCTCGTCGTGCAGCGGCGGCACGTTGATCTGCTCCAGCTCGGCCAGGGTGCCGCCGTAGGCGAGGTCCCACCGGTCGGCCCCGGTGGCTTGGAGCTCCGCGTTGCGCGCCTCGCGCGAGGCCACGTCCTCCGGACGCACCGGCACCTCGTCGCGGCGGAACATGTTCACCAGATCGACCTTCGCCACCTGCGGCAGGCGGGCGATGTCGTCGATCTCGGCCGGCGTCGCGCCGAAGCTGGCGGCGTTCAGCCAGCGGCTTTCGCGGCGCAGGCGCGCGCCGGTGGCGGACACCGCGTCCAGGTAGGGCCGGTGCAGGGGCAGATCGGTGGCATCGACCAGGCGCGCGCCCTTGACGGTCGTCATCTTGGCTCGGCGGCGGGCGGCCCGGTCGGACAGGTCGTCCTCTGCCCGGTTCAGGGCGGCGGCCAAGGAGGGGCCATCGAGTCCCTTGTCGCGGAAATAGACCCACACGGCGAGGCGGCCGTCCGCGTCGCGGTGGGGATAGGACGCATCGTCCAGCGCGCGCTCGAGATATTTCGTAACCGTCGGCCGATCGGCGGCGTCGGCGGACAGGGCGAAGCCCATCGAGGCGACGAGCAGCACGGCGGCGGTCAGGCGAATCGTTCGATGCATCACGTGGGCCTCCGGAAAAGGCGCGGCCATGGATATGACGGTCTCGTCGGGGATCGACATCGAATTATAGCACGAAAACCAGCCCGACGACACCGGCATGAGCCTGATCACGCGTCATGCCCATCCCCCGCCCCCGGGTCGCCATGCCTGCAAACCCAGACGCGCCCGGGCATTGGGTCTGCGCGCACTCGTCGAATCGATCCCGCAGGTCGAGGGGTTTCCCTTGTGATCCGGGATCACGAACGGCGCTTCAGAAGTTCCTGAAGTAGTCGTACTCCGGCTCATGGTCCGAGATCTTCTCGGCCGCCAGGAGCAGCGGCTTGGTCAGGTGGAAGAAACCTGCCCGCGGCCCCTCGCAGAGCGTGCGCTTTCCACATGACAGCACTCTTCTCGGCAACGGCCGCAGCGGACTCGGTATCCGGCGATAACGGCGGTGCGACCGCAGGTATTTCCAGACCTTCCGCTTGCTCGGCATGGCCATGTCGTGCATCAGAAGGACTCCGCCGGGGCGCAGCAGCTTGTCGCCCAGGAACACGTCGATGAGCGTGTAGTCGAACGTGTGCCACCCGTCGACGAAGACCATGTCGACCTTTTCGCCTCGCTTGATCAACTCCGGCAGCATCAGGTGACTCGGGCCCTCCAGCATCTCGAAGAGGTGCCGCAATCCGCAGCGCTCGAGCGCGGCGACGGCCGCCCCGTTGTAGTCGGAGAACTGGCACGGATCGACGCCCGAGTGCCTGCACGTCAGGCCACGCTTCTCGAGACGCGACAGTGCCGCGCAGATGGCGACCGTCGACGCACCGAACGCGACCCCTGTCTCCACGCACGTCCGCAGTTCCCGCTCCTCGATCAGCTTCATCATGAACTCGGCCTGGGACATCGAGATGGGCCCCGTCACCGCATGTTCCCCGCCATCGAGGTCGAAGGTCCTTCGCTCCACTATCAACTGGTCGAGGATCGTCGACGGGGCCACCAACTCATTCACGATCATGGCGCAGTCCTCTTCGCGGGTCAGGGGCCGGCAGGATCGTCACCGCCGCAGGTTTTCCGATGTGGGCTCGAGACATGTGCAGATACTACGGGACCGGAGTCGGATGGCCAAGCGGAAGGGAGCGGAGGGCACGGGAAATACGACCGCCTGATTCACCCCCACTGCTAAACCCTCGTCGCCGCATGACATGTTCGACTTCGGGGAATTCCCCGCTCGCCTGCGCCCGCTCGAGCGGATCGAGGCGCTCGGTCAGGGGGAATGCCGGCGCGAGGACTTGGGGGGGGGTGCTACCTGCGGAACATCAAGCTGATCCACTCGGCTCTTTCACTCGCCCCGCCCCACCTCCCCCGTTGCTCATCCTCCGCCCCTGGGCTACCATGCCAGCGAACCCGAACACGCCCGGAGCAGCGGATATGCGCGGACTCGTCAAGTCGATCGTCGGCAACTCCCTCGTCACGCGGTTCGCGGCCCGCCGCGGCCCCGCGTCGGTGCTCGCGCTGATGTACCACGACCTGCGCGAGGACGACGACTTCGGCAACTGGCTGCGCGTCCGCGTCTCGGAATTCGAGGCCCAACTCGAGATGCTCGGGCGGCTCGGCCGCTTCGTCGCGACAGACGCCCTGGCCGACCCGGACGGTCTCGATCCCGGTCGTCTGAACGTCCTGCTGACCTTCGACGACGGCTACGCCAACAACCACCGCCTGGCGCTGCCCCTGCTGGCGAAGCACCGCGCGCCGGCGCTCTTCTTCGTCTCCACGCGCCACATGCAGCAGCAGCGACCGTTCTGGCCGGACGTCGTCATCACCGCCGTGCAGGCCGGCCGTCTCGACGCGCTGGACCTGCGCGAATTCGGCCTGGGCGAGCACCGTTTTCGCCCCGGCGACGGATCCGGCCGCTGGGACGACATCCAGAGGCTGCTGGTGGCCATCAAGGCCGCGGGCAACGCCGACCAGTCCGCGGTCGCGGCGCTGCTGGATCGTCTGCGGGACCGCCACGGCGACCTGCTGGCCGAGCACCTGCCGCGCTACCGCCCCCTGAACGCGGCGGAGGTGCGCGAGATGGCGGACAGCGGCTGGTGCCGTTTCGGTGGTCACGGCCACGACCACGACATCCTCACATACCTGGACGACGCGAACCTGGACTACAACCTGCGCGAACCGCGCCGAATACTCGAGGAAGCGGCCGGCGCGCCGGTGGTCGACCTGGCCTATCCCAACGGCGACTACGACGCGCGCGTCACCGCGCACGCCCTCGCCGCGGGCTACGAGCGCGCCTACACCACGCGGCCCGGCCTGGCGCGGCGGGAGACGCCGCTCCTGTCGCTGCCCCGCCTGGGCGTGGGCGGCACCGAGCCGCTGTCCGTGCTGCGCTACCAGATCAACCGCCTGCTGCTGGAGGTCTGAGATCTTGGAGATCGTTCGCGCACACGCCGACGAGTTCGACGCCATCGTCGACCTGTTCCGCGCCTACGACTTCGCCCTGAAGGAGCGCGCTTGGTTCGACTGGAAGCACCTGCAGAACCCCTTCGGCGCACCGCACCTGTTCAAACTGGTCCAGGACGGCGAATTGGCCGGCACGGTCGGCCTGCTGGCCCAGCCCTTCCGCCACGACGGGCGCGAGCTGACCGCGGTGCAGGCCGTCGACGGGCTGATGGGCCGCGCCATCCGCGGCAAGGGCCTGTTCAACGACGTCATGTTTTTCGTGATGGGCACCGTCCCCGACGGCGTGGCGGGCCCGCGCTTCGGCACCGGCTTCGCCTCGCTGCCCGGTTCGATGAAGGCCCTGGAGAACGCCGGCTGGCGGCGCCTGGCGAATTTCCGCGTGCGCAAGGCCCTGCTGTCGGCGCGCGCCCTGCGCCGCCTGCCCGGCGGCGCGCTGCTGTGGCGCCTGCTGGTCCCCGTGTGGGGCCTGATGCGGGCCCGCCTGTTCGCCGGCGCGGCGTCGGATCTGGCGGTGGTCGAGGTATCGCGCTTCGACGAGGACCTCGACCGCTTCCAGCCCGCCGGGCGCGTGGCCGGCGGACGCAGCGCCGCTTTCCTGAACTGGCGCGTCTTGGACAACCCACGCGACCAGATGCGCGCCTTCACCTTCCGGCTGGACGGACGCCTCGTGGGCTACGCGATCTGCAAGGTCCGCCCCGCGACCTGGGAAGTCGTGGAATTCCGCACCGAACTCCCCGGGCGCGGCGCCGCGGCGGCGTTCTTGAAGCACCTGCACGCCCGGCGGCTGGTCGATTCGGTTGACTTCTGGCTGCTGGACGGTTTCTTGCAAGAGGACCATCTCCCGCGCGGCCTGCTGGAGCGCGGTACTGCGGGCGCCATGTTCGTACACGGGATCGAGTGGGCGGGTCTGCCCGCCGACCCCCGTGCTTGGGCGGCCAGCTATCTGGACTCGGACTGGTAGGGAGAAGCGACATGAGTGACAAACCGGTCATCGGCCTGGCCCTGGGCAGCGGCGGCGCACGCGGTCTCGCCCACGCGGGCGTCCTGGCCGCCCTGGAGGACGCCGGGCTGCAGCCGCCGGTCATCTCCGGCTCGAGCATGGGCGCCGTGGTCGGCGGCCTCTACGCGGAGACGGGGGACGCCGCGGCGACGTGGCGGCGCCTGTCCGCTTTCGCCCGCGACCCGGAGTTCCTCGAGACCTGGACCCACTTCATCGCCAGGGGCAGCGGCGAGCAGGAGCAGTTGGGCTTCGTGCAGAGCTTCTTCGGCACCATGGTGCGCAAGCTCATGACGTTCAAGACGCTCACCCGCCCCGCCCTGGCCGACGAGGCCAAGCTGCTCAACCCGTTGAAGCACATGTTCACCGCCCGCGATTTCGCCGAGCTGAAGCTGACCTTCGCCGCGGTCGCGGTGGACCTGATCTCCGGCCGCAAGGTGGAGTTTCGCGAGGGCGACCTGATCGACGCCATCTATGCCAGCTCGGCCATCCCCGGCGTCTTTCCGCCGGTGAGGCGCAACGGCGCCTTCATCGTCGACGGCGGCGTCCTGTTCCGCGTGCCCATCGACACCTGCCGCGACCTGGGCGCTGACTTCGTGATCGCGGTGGACCTGCCCGCCTTCGAGTCCAGCAAGCCCGAGTACAGGACGGGCCTGGAGATCATGATGCGCGCCGACACCCTGGCCAAGATGCGGCTGAACGAATTCGTGCTGGAGACGGCCGATCTGGTGATCAGCCCCGAGGTGTCCGCCTACCACTGGGCCGACTTCCGCCGCGCCGACGAATGCCGCGAGCGGGGCTACGAGGCGACGACCGCCGCCTTGCCCGCCCTGCGCGAAGCCCTCGACCGCCGTCGCGGCTGGCGCTCGCGCCTGCGCCGCCTCATCGGGCGCGACGCG
>JAHIYU010000018.1 GCA_018814885.1 bacterium
CCGAGCACGAGTGAGAGTGAGATCACATCTTCGCCGCGGAACCTCCGGTGGGTGTGTCACCGGTCATCATCTCTGGGGAACGGTGGCGTAGGGCGAACTCGGGGTTTTTCGACGGGCTGCTAAACACGTCTATTGCTTTCCTGATATATCGGTAGGCTACTGAGTGTTGGCCTGTAACGGTATAGCATCTCGACAAACCCAATAAAGTATTTCCATGCTCATACACGTCTTTACTTTTTTCAGCTAGTGTTCTAGCCTGCTTAAAATATTCAATGGCCTTGCTATGGTCTCCCAATGTATACATCAACGTTCCGCGGCGTCTTATTAAACCCAGCACTAATTCACTTCGTTCACCAAGTGCTGTTGCAATTTGTGTAGCTCTTAAGTAGTATCTTTCAGCATCATCTAGCTTATTACAAACAACTGCTATATCTCCAAGACTTTCAATTACTAGAACCTCTTCCCTGCAATAGTGATTCTTAGTAATTATTGATAATATAGAATGTAGTGTTTGTGTAGCTATTGATATGTTACCCAATTCAATCTGCGCACGTGCTTTGATAATTTTACTGTGCAACATCCACACTTGATTGTGGCCATCGTCTTTCTCTCTAATACTTTCAACATTCTCTAACGTTTCAGCATATCTTCCGATTTTATATAATACAATAGCCTTATTGATCCTTACGCTTTGTACTTTTCTAACTAATCCATCACCCAACATTAATCTTTCAGATTCGTCTAGATATTTTATTGCTCGGTTAAGATTACCGCTAGTCTTTTCAATAGCACCCAGTGCATTAGCGACTTTAGCTGACTGGTATTGTAATTTTAAATAACGGAATAGTGCGTCAGAATCATGAAGAGATCTACTTGCTTGTGAAATTCTGCCACTAAGATAATGCGCGCGTCCTATCAAGTGTAAAAATAATGCTGTTGCAAGTGGCATATTGTGCTCATCGGCATATTTCAACCAATATGTGGCGACATCATGGGCCTCTCTCCATCTAGATAACTTTACATTTATCCACCCTCGCATTAATTCAGAGTGGATATGCATAGGCGGCAGAATACCTTTTGCCTCCGCTTCTTTTATATGACTAATACACTGCTCATATTCCCCTAATTGATAATATGCATCAGTGACTAACATAGTAAGTATCGAAATGTTAGCAGAAGTAATAATATTTCGTTTAGATTCGCTATTAATAATTATATAATACATATTGCATAATTTATGATACTGCTCGTTTCTATGAAGAGATTGAGCTCGTGCAGTAATTTTACAGCGGATTTTTTCGATAGCAGGGCAAACCACATTTGAGATATCCACAGCATCTCCATTTTATAAATGAGTAGCGAAACATACATGGGAGGGATGTTACTATATCACATAATCACATAATAGTCAAAATCTTTTAGTTCCTTTATTTTGATAGAGTTATCTTTGTCTATATTGCTGTATCCGAAAGTTATTGCACCGGCCCCCCAGTCCACCCATCACGCCCCGCCCAGAACGAACACTGCGGACAAACCCCACCATCGGGATAGTCGACCCCCTCCTCATGAGGACAGCCCATGATGCCGCCGCTCATCGCGACCGTGCGCGCGCCATGCTTCCCGATGAAAGCGAGGATCTCGCTCGCCACGACAACATTCCCGCGGATGTCCCCCTCGTCGACGGTCCACCGCTCCAGCAGGCCGACATCGGCCCCTTCCGTCTCCACGATGCCGACGGCGATCTTGGTGGCGCGCTTGTCGTCGGGGCCGTAGAGCGCGACGGTGGCCACGGGAAATCCCCGGTAGCCTGCGTCCGCCTCCGCGCGCAGTCGCTCCATGTCCGGCGACAGGTCGTCCACGGCGTTTCCCCGGCCCTGTCCGCGGCCTTTTCCGTCAGGATGATCCATCCGGCCGGGAATCACCCGCAGCTCCGGCGGGCCGGCCTCTTCGGGTTCCTCTCCGAGCGCCAGGTCCAGCATCTCGTCGGGATCGCTGAACTCGATCTCGTCCTTGTCGAACGCCTCCGGGTCGTAACCGCCGCCGACCCATGCGAGGAGCGAGGCGTATTCCTCGTGGCGCGGATCCGCTAGGACCGCGAGCAGATCCTCGTAGCCCGGTAGTCCGCCGCAGTCCTCCGGGGGACAGGCGCGGCGCCCGCCGAGGCACTGGGGATATTCTGCGTCCTTCTCGCGGGGGACGATCTTCTCGAGGTACACGTCGTGTTGCCAGTCGTCGCCGAAGTCGTAGGCGTAGGACACCTTGCGGTTGGCCAGCGTGATGTGGTGCGCCACGAGGATCGCCCAGCCCGGCAGGACGAAGTCGTCCTCGTCGAACCCCTCGCCGTCGGGAATGCCGATGCGCAGGTTCATGCGCAGGGCCGTCTGCCTGACCGTGAACTCGTGCAGATGATAGCCCAGCCAGCCGAAGGCGTCCTGGATGGCGACGTGCAGGTCCCAGAAGGTGCAGTCGCACGGCACGGCGATGCGTCGCCAGACGGGCGGCTTGATCTCCTTGAGGGTCACCTTGAACTGGAAGACATGGTCGAACTTGATTTGCATGGGCTCCTCCGCGACCGGGAGATGGATGACCTCATACCCGACATTGCCGAGATTATCGATGAAAATCGGTTGTCTGTCGCCCGTATTTCGATGAAACCCGCATGTGAGTCGTGATCCGGCCGGTTGTCGAACATCCCGGTTATCGATGTATCGTCAGTCCCACACCTCCACGTGGAGGTGTCAGTCGCTGCAGATGGCAACTCGGCTTGCTCCGGCGAGGATCATCGCCGGCCCCGCGGCCTCCTTCGGCAGCAGACTGCCGGCGAAGACACGGGGGGCCAGGAATGTCCCGGACCCCCTCGTAATACCTATTCGAACCTGTCGGTCGGTTGCCGTGCGGTCCTAATGCCTGCCCGGCGCCATCTCCACTCCCCGCCGCTCGTAGGCGACGTAGGCCTCCATGGCGACCATCTCGTCGCTGTCGAGATCCAGCGGCGAGCCCTCCAGGGGGTTCTGGAGGCACCAGTTGATCATGTCGCGCAGGGCGATCACCCGGCCGAGCTGCTGCTGGAACTTGGGGTAGGTCTCTGGGTGCGTGTTGGCCGCGTTCGGGTGGCACTGGGCGCAGGCGACGCCGTTGGTGCCCAGCTCGCCGCTCACCCACAGCGCGCGGCCCTCGTTCACGACGCTCATGTATTCGTCCTGCCAGCGATCCAGGTCTTCCTGGGTGAACTCGTCGGCCAGCACCGCGACGTCGGCCACGACCATGGCGAGCGCGACCACCGCGAACGCTGCTGCTGCAATCTTCCCAGACATCGTTCCCTCCTCTAGTAATGGATTTGCGGCTGGATCCGCCTGGCCGGGTCCTGGAACGCGCTGTCCTCGGGTCTCCCCGTCTTCGGGTTGTATGCCACGGTGCGTTTCGTGTTGTTGCTGAGGTTGTATTTCAGCGCCACGCGCCCGCTCTTGACGTCGATCATCTGCCAGCCGGTGGCGTCGCGCTCGAAGAACGGATCGGCCCGGTTCATCGGCACCGTGAGCTTGGGCAGGTGGCTCTCCACCTGGGCGTAGCTCTGCGGGTAGGGCCAGGGCCAGGCCGTGGCCATCACCGCGTGGAAGCTGATGTTGCCGATCTGGTTGTACTGCACCTGGTGCACGTGGCCGTAGACCACGGTGACGTCGGCGAAGGGCTTGAGCAGCGCCTGCACGTCCTCCGCATCCTCGGTCCAGAAATTCCACCCCTTGTAGATCTTCTGGATGGGAGAGTGCGAGAAGACGACGATCGGCGTGTCCTTCTTGACCTTCTTCAGGTCCGCCCGGAGCCAGTCGCGCTGCTTCTGGCCCACCATGAACGGCGAGCCGTTGGGATTGTCGAGCCCGGCCATCTCGAGCATGCGCTGCTCGGCGGACGGCCAGCGCTCGTGCGTCCACTCGTCGTAGGTCAGGACGCTGTTGAGCGTGACGAAGTGCACGCCCTTGTGTTCCCAGCTGTAGTACTGCGGGCCGTAGAGCTTCGACCAGTACGCGCCCAGGTCGAGGTAGTAGTCGTGCTCGCCCATCACGCAGTAGGTCTTGTAGTCGAGTTTCGACAGCATCTCGGCCCCGTGGTCGAGCTCCGCCTTCTTGCCGAGCTGCGCCAGGTCGCCGCCGAACACCACGAAGTCGGGACGGGGCACGAGCAGGTTGGCCTCGGCCACGGCGCGGATCAGGCCGCGGTCCCAGTTGCGCACGAACTCCGTGCCGATGACCTGCTGGATGTGGGCGTCCGAGATGTACGCGAAGGTGAAGTTCTTGCGGCTGTCGGCGAAGGCCAGCTCCACCATGCTCAGGGGCAGGCAACTGGCCGCCGCGAGCGTGCCGGCACCCTTGAGGAATTCGCGTCGGTTTATGCGGAAATCGGACATGATCGCCTCCTCTACTTGTTGGCGGCGCCGGCGTTATCGGCCAGGTCGGCGAACCGGGGGCTGGTCAGGGCCTCCATGAACGCCACGAGATTGTCGATCTGGCTGTCGGACAGGTCGAGCGGACGGATGCCTCCGCTCAGGAAGTCGTTCACGCGGTCGCCATCGGTCGTCACGCCGCCGTTGTTGTAGTGCACGACCACGTCGCGCAGGGTCGCCAGGCTGCCGTCGTGCATGTAGGGCGCCGTCACGGCCACGTTGCGCAGCGTCGGCGTCTTGAAGGAGCCGAGATCGTCGAAGGTCCGCGTGACGGCGAAGCGGCCGATCTCCGAGGTCTTCGCGTCGGACAGGACCTTGACGTCCACCTCGCTCAGCGTGGCCTCGGCCTGGAGGAACTCCTGTGCGAGTCGCGGCACGTCGTCCTGGATGTCGTTGATGCCCACGCCGATGTTGTGGAAGCGGTTGTCGGTGAACAGCGCCTGCGTCTGCTCGATCCGGTGGCAGGAGACGCAGCGTCCCTCGTTGACGAAGACCTCGAAGCCGGCCTTCTGGGCCCTGGTGAGCGCGTCCGCCTCGCCGCCGTAGTTCCAGCGGTCGAAGGGCGAATCGCCCGCGACCTGCACGCGTTCAAAAGCGGCGATGGCGCCGGTCACCTCGTCCATGGTGATCGCCTCGCCGCTCTTGCCGAAGACGGCCGCGAAGGCCTTCGCGTACCCGGGGTCGGAGCGCACGATATCGAGGATCGGCTGGTGGTCCGCGAGTCCCATCTCCACCGGGTTGATGAACGGGTGCAGGGCCTGGTCCTCCAGGCTCGGCGACCGGCCGTCCCAGAACATCGTCTTGAAGTAGACGGCGTTCACGACCGTGGGCGAGTTGCGCGTGCCGGTGAGCTTGTCGATGCCCTCCGAGACCCTCAGCGGGCTGTCGGTGAAGGCCTTCTCGGCGGCGTGGCACGTCGCGCAGCTGATCTCGCCCGTTGAGCTGAACCTCTTGTCGTTGAAGAGCGAGTCGCCGAGAGCGATCATCCCGGCGGTCTGCGCGAACTGATCCGACCGGGGCGGGGCCGGCAGGCCCAGCGGCGGCTCTGCGGCCGACGCCCGGGTCACGAATGCCCCCACACCCCCGATCAGCCCCACGACCAGGAGCACCCCGAATAGGTATCTCTTCATGATTCCCCCTTTGCTCGGCAGTGGCGGCACCCTGGACCCCGACGTGACTCGGGGTGGGTGAGATCATGTCGCAAAACGATACAGTGGGGCAGGCGTAGGCCGCGCAATCGGCAAGATGTGAACTCTTGTATCGGATTCGCCGTCTGGGCAGCTAGCCCAAACCCGGTAACGCCAGACTACCACGAATCCCGGTCAATATGGACGCCAAATCCGCGGCCTCCTTCAGCGACAGCTCGCCTGCGAAGGTCTGTTTCACGTCCGCTTCGATGATCTCGTAGGCCGGGGACAGAGCGACGCGCACGCGATCGGTCTCGTAGACCAGCGCATCACCGACGGTCAGCCGCGACTCGCGACCGTCGCGCAGGCTGCGGATCGTATCGCCCTCGATGAACACCGCGTTGTCACCCTCGGCCAGGAAATCCGCCTCGCGCAGGAACAGCCGCGGCTTCTCCACGTAGGGCCGGCCGGGGTGGACGCAGAAGGTGGCGCAGTTGCCGCATTCGTTGCAGAAATCGTCCAGGTGGATGATCTGGCGGGTCTGGTCGATTTGGATCCGCTCCTTGCCCGCGATCACCAGGCTGCCGCCCCGGCAGGCGAGGATCGGCAGCGTCAGATCCACCGGCTCGATCAGGTACGTGTAATTCGCGCGGTTGGGGCAGACCTCCACGCACTTGTCGCACAACGCCGTGCACTGCAGGCAGCGGGTGGCCTCGGCGCGGGCGGCCTCCTCGTCCAGCGTCGCGTCGACCAGATCGAAACCACCGCGCTCCGCAGACGGGAGCATCACGGGCCTGTGCTGCTCCATCTTGCGCGCCCGGATGCGCTTCATCCGCGCGACGTCCTCGTCGGACGGCTCCGGCGTGGTCACCGCGTACGTGTCGAACGCCACGCCGAACTCGGCGCAGAGGGCCTCGGCCGCGCGGCGCCCGTCGGCGCAGGCGGCGATGATCGTCTCGGGCCCGCGTGTGGCGTCGCCGCCGGCGAAGATCAGGTCCAGCGCGCGGCCGGTCTCGGGGTCGATCTCGATGACGCCGTTGCGGCGGGTCGTGACGCCGCTGCCGTCCAGGAACGCCAGGTCGGCCGCCTGGCCGATGGCCACGATCACCGCGTCTGCAGGCATCGTGAACGCGCTGCCGGGGATCTCGACTGGCCGGCGGCGACCGCTGGCGTCCGGCTCGCCCAGTTCGTTGCGCACGCATTCCAGGCCGACGACACGGCCATCCTCCAGGACCACGCGCGACGGCGAGACGAGCGTCCGCAGGCCGATACCCTCCGCGCACAGATCCACGATCTCCTCCGCGTCGGCGGGCATCTCCGCCGCGGTGCGGCGGTAGACGACCGTCGCCGGCTTGCCGGTCAGGCGGCTGGCGGTGCGGGCGGCGTCGACCGCCGTGTTGCCGCCGCCGATCACCAGGACGTCGCGGCCATTCCGACCCAGCTCGGGCCGCTCGCCCGCGTTCACGCGCTTCAGGAAGTCCAGGGCCGTGTGGACGCCCTCGCCCTCGAGGCCCGGGATGTCCAGCGCGCCGTCCCTCTGGAAGCCGGTGGCGACGTAGACCGCGTCGAAGCCCTGTTCGAGCAAGGATTCCGGCGGCCCATCGATCCGATGCGATGTCTTGATCTGCACGCCCATGCCGGTGATGCGCGCGACGTCTCGCTGGACGACCGCGTCGGGCAGACGGAACCTTGGCGCCACCGCCGCCATGCCGCCGGCGCGGTCCCGCGCCTCGAAGATGGTCGCCTGAACGCCGTTGAGCGCCAGGAACGACGCGGCCGACAGGCCCGACGGACCGGCGCCGATGATCGCCACGCGCTTGCCGGTGGATCTGGCCGGCGCCGCCTCGACCCGCCCGTGCTCGAAGGCGAAGCGCTTGAGCGCGCGGATGGCCACGGGCTCGTCGTAGTCGCTGCGCGTGCAGCGGGTCTGGCAGGCGTGGTTGCAGATGTACCCCGTGATGCCCGGCAACGGGTTGCGCGCCAGGATGATCGCCAGCGCGCGGTCGTAATCGCCCGCGCCGATCTGCGCGATGTACTCCGGCACGTCCTGCGTGACAGCGCATCGGGCCATGCAGGGGGCGGTGATGCAGTCGAACCAGCCGAGGTCCGACACGACCCTGGGCGACGGGTGGGGCTGGTAGCCCTTCTTGTAGCGCGGGTCGGTGAGCGATGCCGCGGCGAGGCGTTCGAGGGTGGCCGCCTTGTCCCGCGCGAATTCCTCCAGGCTCATGGCCCCGTCGGCCCTCATCTCCGCTTCGAGGTTCTCCAGGTACTGCAGCATCCGCGAGTAGCCGCCGGGCTTGAGCAGGTCCGTCACCGAGGTGACCGTCTTCGCGCCGGCCCGGAACAGCCCCGCCACGTTCAGCGCGTCCGCGCCGCCGCTGAAGGACACGTCCAGGTCCCCGTCGAACTCGGCGCCGAGCTTGTGGAACAGGTTCACCGTCAACGGGTAGAGCGCCCGGCCGGACAAGTACGTCTCCTCGCCGGGCAGCGCGTCGCGGTGGTTGACCGTGGGCAGCGTGTTGCTCAGCTTCACGCCGAACTCGAGGCCCTGCCCGGCGGCCACGGCCCTGAGCGACTTGATCAGCTCGACGGCGCGGCCGTAGGGCAGATCGTGCGCGAAGGTCGCGTCGGGGACGTTGATCTCGGTGAAGCCAAGGTCGTCGTGCAGGATGCGATGGACCGTCTCGCCGCCCAGCAGCGTGGGGTTCAGCTTGACGTAGGTGTGCAGACCCCGGTCGACCAGCAGGTGGCGCGCGATGCGCCCGATCTCGTCGGGCGGGCAGCCGTGCATGGTCGAGAGGCTGACGTTGTCGGTCAGCTGCGACGGGATCTCGATCCCCGCGAATTGCGGAAAGTCACGCTCGATCACTACCTGCAGCGCGGCGATCCCGGCCGACGCGTCGGCCAGACGATCCATGAAGCGCACCATCGATGGGCTCTGGATACCCTTCAGGTCGTAGCCCACGCTCATGTTGAAGACGGTGCCGAAGGGCCGATCGTCCATCCCCAGCAGCCGCCTCAGGACGTGGATCAGCACCCAGGCCTTCACGTACTCGTCGGCCGAATCCTCGAGCTTGAGCTCCTGCGACCACTCCACGTTGTAGCCCTCGTCCGCCATGTCGATGCAGGGGCGCGGAATCTCCAGCTCGTCCATCACCTGGACGGTCTTCAGCTCGATGAACCGCCCGCCCGACAGCCAGGCGCAGACGATGTTCTGGGCCATCTGGGTGTGGGGGCCGGCGGCGGGGCCTATGGGGGTGGCCAGGGGGTGGGTGAAGGCGGTACCGGCGTAGGTAGGCACGGTGCCCGGGCGGTGGATGAGGCCCCCGGGGATGCCGAGGATCGACCCGTCCCGCTCGTGGTCGCGCAGGATCCAGGAAAGCAGGGTGGAGAATGGGTGGCGTTTCAGGGTGTCGGACATGGAGGCCTTTCGGATCCTGTTCTTGACGTGAAGACGCATGACTTGGTGTGGAGGTACGATACCGGATCGAGGATTCGCGGGCAAGTCGCAGGGACCGAACAGGCTGCTTCTTGCCGAGCAGCCTGTTCCCCGATCTCGTCCGAGGATGACCCGTTTATTTCACGCTCGCATGCTGCGCGCGCATCGACTTCGCCAGTTCCTTGATCTCCCCCAGATCCTGCGTCATCATGTTCCACCCGTACCAATAGGCATAATCCGGATTCACATGGAAGAACGCCTGATAGGCCCGCATCCGATGCTTGAAGAACATCTGCAGTAAAACCTGATCGATGTAGGAAAAGCCGTCCAGATCCTCGTCCCAGTTGGCCCCGTTGGTATGCATGAGCGTCAGGAGGAAGGGGTAGTTGAAGGGATAGCCCTCCGGCTTCACGATGATCCCGTCCCGGTACAGCGCCGCGACGGTCTCGATGGCCTCGGCCATCAGGCGGTCCGCCTTGGTGAGGATCGCGTCGCCCATCTCCAGCTGCTCCCTGGCGTAGGCGCGGGAGTGGCAGCCGTTGCAGGTGTCGAGCATCTTGTCGCGTTCGGTCTGCCAGGAGGCCTGGTCGAGGCGGGCCATGTCGACCGCCTTGACCGCGTCAAGGATCGCCGTCGGCTCGCCCGTCTCCGGGTGCAGCACGCCCAGGGCCTTGAGGATGGTCACCCGGTCGGCCGCCGCCTGCGGATCATCGGACAGGGGCAGGCGCACGCCCAGGAAACCCCAGGCGGTGCGGTTCTCGTGTGTGCCGTCGGGCAGGTGGCAATGCTGGCAGGTGGGGGCGGCGGCGCCGTCGGGCAGGTCGCCGGCCAGCTTTGCGAAGTAGCGCTCGCCGTGCTTGGAACTGGACCACATCTCCCACTGGGGATGGTCGTAGCCCATGTGGCACTGCTGGCAGGCGCGGGGATTCTGCGCCTCCTTCTTGGCGAAGGCGTGGCGGGTGTGGCACTCGTCGCAGGAGTTGTTCTGGTACCGGTAGCCCTTGGCGCGCTGATCCTGTTTCTGCGCCTCGGACTTGATGCCCATGTTGTGGCAGCCGCCGCAGCCGCGCCCGCCCTCGATCAACTCGTCGGGGGCGAAATGGGTCGCGGGAATGGCGTTCAGGGACGTCCAGCCGTGGTTGTGCTTGCCCCCGGCGAAGGAGTCGAACTGCTCCTGGTGGCATTCGGCGCAGACGTGCTCGTCGGGCATCACGGCCTTTGCGGCGTCGTCCGCCGTCCGGTGCCCTTCGCCGTGGCAGGAGGCGCAGGTCACGTCGTTTTCGGCGTGCCGGCTGACCGACCAGTCCAGGACCTGACCCGGGGAGATCTTCGCGTGACAGTCCACGCAACCGTCGTCGGCCACGGCGGCGGCGGCGAGAAGCAGGGACAAGGCGGCGCCACATAACATGACATGTGCGGTCTTCATCATGGGTTTCTCCTTCCGGGCCATCAAAGTCGTCAAAGGCGCGCCGTAATCCGGCGCAATCAGGACCGTTTCTGTTATGGATTGAAGCGTACACTTCTGGATGCCGGAGTGCAATGACGAAATCGCGCCGCACAGCGGCAACCCGCTGACATTATACGAGTTGAATGGTCTTGTATCCGTACGTTCGAAATGCGGGCCTTACCCGGATCATTCTGCCTCGTGGAGGATAGCTGCAACCACGACCTGCCCGCCGACGGCCGGAACGCCAGCGCATCTCGCCGGGGATCCGGTGCGAATTCCAGAGCGGCCGTTTCATGTAGAACGAGCCCCCGACCGCGGGGACTCGTTTCTATTCGCGAACGGTCGGCTATCTGTACAGCGCCTTCAACGCGCCGAAGGCGGCGCTCGCGCTCGCCGTGACGGTCCCCACGGGCGTGAGGATCGGGGTCAGGCCCTCTGCGAGGAATGTCACATCTTCATCGTACTCGATCAGGAACCAGTCCACGCCGAACCCGACATAGTCCGGGCCGCCTGGAGCCGGCGCCGTCACGAACAGCCCGAAGCCGTTTGTGTAGAACCCGGAGAGACGCCAGAAGACCGTGGGGACGGATCCGTCCCAGTCGAAGCCGATCTCGGGCTGGTTGGTGAAGTAGTCCCCGCCGGACATCGATCCGATCGGGATGTCGTAGGCGGAGGCGGTCACCGAGAAATCGACGACCGTATAGGTGCCGGCGGGCGCCTGGTCGGACACGAGCTCGCCGTCGGTGATGAACGTTCCCAGCTCCGTGCCGGTCCCCGCGTTGGACCAGCTCCACTGGACGCCCGCCTGCGCGGCGCCGCAGGCCGCAGCCAGGACCAGGATCGTCAGCATGAACTTCATGGTACCCCTTGTCGCCGGCTCGAATCGTTTGCTAACGGATCGACCGGCCGGATCCGGGACTCGGCGTCCCTGATGGAGTGTGCGCCTGCATGTCTATCTTTGCGGTAGCTCCGTTATAATCATAGCATGAATGAACATCAATCTCCGATACCGCCTATGTTCCTGTTCTTCTGTATCAGCTCCAGTTCGCGCGTCTGCTCGCAGAAGAGCCGGTCCAGACGCGCGCGATAGGGAGCCAGCGAGGCTGCGATGGCCGCTGGCCGCTCCCCCTGCCAGGGCAGGACCCGCTCGCCGCGCTCCAGCGCCGCGATCTCCCGCTCCAGGGATGCAGCGATCCCGTCGGGAGGGGGATGGTCGGGGTTGTCGAGCTGGTTGCGCAACATCTGCGTCAGCTCGCGCGTGGTGCGGCCGGTGACGTACTCGCACTCGGCGGGCGGATGACCGTCCTCGCCGGGCGGGCAGAGCCGGTCGCCGTAGGCCAGGACGTAGATGTAGAAGTACTCGCCCAGGCCCATGCCGTGCGCGAGCAGCGCGGTGTTGCGCGCCGAGAAGTATTCCACCATGCGAGGCAGTGTGCCGACGGCGTCCCTGAGGAAGTCCCACAGTTCGCCGGCGTCCAGGTCCTCCTGCCGGTCGACGCTGTCGATCCGCGCGAAGGTCGCCTGGATGCGGCCCGTCTGCTCGAGCAGGCCGGCGCGCACGGCCAGGAAGATCTCCACGCGCTCCGGCGCGACGGCACCGTCGGGGGCAGGGATGTAGGCGGGCACCGGATCGAGGCGGTCGACCAGGTCCTGCTCGATGCGCTTGGCCGCGTTGATGGGTCGCATCACGAAGTAGCCTGCGACTGCGAAGCCGACGACGACCACGATCATGGCGATCAGGCAGCCGGGAGAGCAGCTTCTGCGCTCGATCCCCTTGCGGGCGGGTTCGGACATCTCCATCTCTCATGCCGGTGTGGTGGGCACATGCGACAGAGATGAAAACGTATGCCGAGTGTGTTTGGTTGCGTCTGGACCGGCGCCGTCCCTCAAGCGCCTCCGACCAGCAACCCCTGGAAATCCGGCCGACCCCGCAGGCCGTCGAGATCCGGCGTCGACCGCAGGATGCTCGGCGAGATGACGTCCGTCCGCCGCTTCAGCAGCTCGCCCAGCGTGGCGACGGCCTCGGCCGACCGGCCCGTCAGCATCTGGACCAACGCCAGGTCGTAGAGCCGCCAGGTCTGGATCCACCTGTCCTTGCTGGCCGGATAGAGCCCGAACGCGCGCTCGATCTCGGCGAGGGCTTCGTCGCCGCGGCCCAGGCCGGCGAGCGCCACCGCTCTTGCCGCCACGAGGTTGCCGGCCCCGGGCTTCTCCATGAGCTTGGCGGCCAGAACGGCCTCGGCGCGGACGAAGTCTTCCCGGGCTGTGTCGGTCATGTCCATGGCCAGGTGCGTCTGGGCGAGGGCCAGGTGGCGGCTGACGGTGGAGAACTGGGCTTCGTACACGTCAGGCAACGCATCCGCTTGGCGCAGGGCCGCAGCGTAGTCCCGCAGCGCGTAGCTCGCCTTGAACAGACCGTAACGGATCTCGGGATCGCTGGACGGCGGCGTATCCTCGATGTAGCGCCGGACCAGTTCCGGCCGGCCGGCTTCCACCGCCAGCCACGCCGCCATCGTATAATTGGTCGCCTGTCCGGGGCCCAGTTCGATGGCCCGTGCCGCCCACGTCGCGGCCTCGTCGTAACGGCCGAGAATGCCCAGGGTCTCGCCGATGTGGGCGCAGTTGGCCGGGTCGCGCGGCGAGAGCCGGTTCACGTCGATCAGGATCTCCGCCGCCTCCGCGTAGTCCTCCTGCCGGCGCAGCACATAGGCCATGAGCTCGCGGATGGCCGAATCGTTGGGCCGGGCCCGGTCGGCCTGACGCAGGGCAGCCAGTGCCGATTCGTAGTCCTTGCGTCCCCAGTAGTAGTACAGGCCGCGGGCCATCTGCGTGTAGGCGGCGTCGGGCTTCAGCTCGAACGCCCGGTCCGCGGCGGCCTTGGCCCGGGCCAGGCGCGCCTCGGTGCGATCCCAGTCGAAGTGGCACATCCCCGAGTTGGCCTTGGCCAGCTGGCCCCAGGCCTCGTGGAACTCCGGATCGCGCGCGACCGCCTTCTCCAGCAGGTCGACGGCCAGGAACCAGGATTCCGCATTGAATTGGGAGACGTCGAGGATCTCCCGCGCCCGGAGGTAGGCGTGGTAGGCGTTCATGTCGCGGGTGGGAATGTCCGCGTCCTTCGGCGCCGGCGATACCGCCAGGGTCACGCCCAGGCTGTGGACGACCTCCTCCGCGATCTCCGACTGCACCTTGAATATCTCCGCCATGGAGCGGTCGTAGGACTCGGCCCAGACCTGCTCGTCGGACCTGGCGTTCATGAGCTGGGGCGTCACCCTCACCCGGCTTGTCCCTCCCGCGTCGCGCTGCCAGCGCACGGCCCCCTCGAGCACGTAGTCCACGCCCAGGTCCGTCGCGATCTGCTGCATGGTCGTGCCGGTGCGGTCGTAATGCAGCGCGCTGGCCCGCGACACCACCCGCAGGCCCGCCACGCCCGTCAGTCGCGTGATGATCTCGTCCGTGACGCCGGCTGCGAAGTAGGCTTCCTCGGGCGGACCGAGGTTCTCGAAGGGAAAGACAACCACCACCGGTTCGGACCGCGTATCGGCCGCGGCGACGGTCGTCGGCTCGCCCGTCGCACCTCTTTCGCGCAGCGGCGGCCACCAGTACGCCGCGACGGCCAGCAGGACCACGACCGGGGCAACCGCGAGCCGGGCCCGG
>JAHIYU010000019.1 GCA_018814885.1 bacterium
CGTGCCCCTGTCCACCTCGCCGGTGGACGAGTCCTTCCACGGTCACGTTTCGCTGGGATGGAGCTTCTGATGGGCGGCGGCCGCTGCGCGCGCGCCTGCCGGTCCTGGCTGACCGTCCTGCTGACCCTGCTCGCCTCCGCTGCGTGCGCGGCGCCGCGCATCATCTCCGTCGTGCCGGCCGGCCGCGACGATCTGCTGGTCTGCAGCCTGACGACCGAGGGCCTGCCCGGCGAGCGCATCGTTTCCACCCTGCGCAGCGGCCTGGTCTCGGCCATCGAGCTGAGACTGGAGGTCCTGCAGGAGGACGATCGCTCGGTGGCCCGCAATCACATCCTGATGCTGCTCTCGTTCGATCTCTGGGAGGAGGTCTACGCCGTGAGCATGGCGGGGCAGGAAGCCAGATTCCCGGATCTCGAGGGTCTGCACGCCTACCTCTCCGCCCTGCCGCCGCTGCCGGTGGCGACGCTGTCCGTCCTGGACGACGTCACGCCGGCGGTCGTGCGAGCCGGATTGCGCCTGCACCCCATCGCACCCGACACGCGTGGACGCATGGGACAGATGATCTCCGGTGGACAGTCGGTCCGCAACGGACAAGGCGACGCCGTCCAGGAGGTCTCCGTCAGCCTGGGCCGGCTGATCCGTTTCTTCTACAGGGGCGGCGACGACGCGGACATGGACGCCTACTGCGATTCCGCGCCCTTTCGTCCCGGGGAGTTGACGCATGCGCCGCATTAGGACGCGATTGATGATCGTCATCCTGGTGGCGGCCCTGCTGCCCGCGCTTCCCATGTCGCTGGTGGTCCGCAACCTCATCGAGCGCAGCATGAATCCCGCCCTGCAGCAGACGCTCGTGGACGGCCTGAAGGCCGGCATGGAGGGATCGCGCGAGGAACTGCAGCGACGCAAGTACGCCTTCGCCCAGGCGGCGGACCGCCTCTGGAAGCCTCATCTGGCCCTGATGAATCCCGCCGCGACCACCGGACAGATGATGATGGACGAACAGGGGCAATGGCTCGGGCAGGCGGCGTTCGTGCCCGAACTGAACGAGGCACTGACCTCCCTCGACGACGGCCCGCAGGTCGTGGGCTCCCATCTCGCCCTGAAGGTGCGCACCGCGGGCGGGCGCCCGGTTGTGATCGCGCAGGCCCTGCCGCCCGAACTCGTGGCGCGGGCCGACAGGATCACCGACGCCATGGGCCTGCTGGCCGCCTTCCAGATCGAGCGCGAACCCATCCTGCGCAGCTACATCCTGCCCTTCGTGCTGGTCTACGCGGCCCTGATCCTCGCGGCGCTGGCCGTGGCCTCGGTGATGGCCGGCCGACTCGCCCGCCCCCTCGAGGCCGTGGCGGCGGGCGCCGCGCGCGTCGCCGAAGGGGATCTGGAAACGCGGGTCGACGCCGACGCGGGCGGCGAGGCGGGCGCCCTGGTCCGCGCGTTCAACGAGATGGTCGCGCGACTGTCGCAGCAGAGGCGCGAACTGTCGCGGCTGGAGAAGGCGGCGGCCTGGCGGGGCATGGCCCGCACCCTGGCCCACGAGATCAAGAATCCGCTGACGCCCATCCTGCTGGCCGTCCAGGAGACGCACCGCAGCTACCGGGGCACCGACGAGAACCATCGCGAGGCGCTCGCCACGTGCGAGCTCATCGTCGGCGAGGAGGTCGACGGTTTGCGACGCCTGGTCGCCGAGTTCTCCGACTTCGCGCGCCTGCCCCGGCCGCGGCTGCGGGACGAAGACCTCGTGCCGCTGGTCCGGGACCTGGCCCGGCTCTACGGCGATAGATTGAAGGTCAGCCCGGCCGCCGCTTCCCTGCTGGGCAGGTTCGACGCCAAGGAGCTGCGGCGCGCCCTGGTCAACCTCATCGACAACGGCCTCAATTCCTGCGCGCAGGCGGGCGTCGAATCCCGCGTCACGCTCTCGGCGCGCAACGACAAGGACGGCGGGCTGGTGCTGGTAGTGGCCGACGGCGGCGTGGGCATCCCGCCCGAGCACCGCGACCGCATCTTCGAGCCCGACTTCTCCACGCGCAAGGAAGGCATGGGCCTGGGACTCGCCATCGTGGACGGCATCGTGCACGGCCACGGCGGCGAGATCGAGATCGACAGCAATCCCGGCGCGGGAGCGGTCTTCACGCTGCGCATCCCCGCCGGCGGGAAGGAATGACGATGTCGCGCATCCTGATCATCGACGACGAGAAGAACATCCGCCGCACCTTCTGCATGGTGCTGAAATCGGAAGGCTTCGAGGTGGCGGAGGCTGCCAGCGGCGAGGAGGGCCTCGACGCGTGGCGCGCCGACGGCGCCGACGTGGTGATCCTGGACGTGCGCCTGCCCGGCATCGACGGCCTCGAGACCCTGCGCCGCCTGCGCGCCGAGGATCCCGCCCAGCAGGTGGTCATGATCTCCGGCCACGGCACCATCTCCACCGCGCTGGAGGCCACGCGCGAGGGCGCCTTCGATTTCCTCGAGAAGCCCTGCTCGCGCGAGCGCGTGGTGCTCGCGGTGCGCAACGCCCTGCGCGTCAAGAAACTGGACGGCGAGGTGCGCGGCTACAAACAGCAGGAGCGCAGCCGCCACCTGATGATCGGCGAATCGGAGGCCATGCGCGCCATCCGCGACCAGATCGACCGCGCCGCGCCCACGCCGGCGCGCATCCTCATCCGCGGCGAGAGCGGCACCGGCAAGGAACTGGTGGCGCGGGCCCTGCACGAGGCGAGCGACCGGCGCGACGGTCCCTTCGTCAAGGTCAACTGCGCGGCGATCCCCGAGGAGCTGATCGAGAGCGAACTGTTCGGCGCCGTGAAGGGCAGCTACACCGGCGCCACCGAGTCGCGCGACGGGAAGTTCATGCAGGCCGACGGCGGCACCATCTTCTTGGACGAGGTGGGCGACATGAGCCTGCGCGCCCAGGCCAAGGTCCTGCGGGCCCTGCAGGAGGGCGAGATCGAGAAGGTCGGCGGCAACAAGACCATCAAGGTGGACGTGCGCGTGCTGGCCGCCACCAATCGCGACCTGGACGAGGACGTGCGCGGTGGTGGCTTCCGCGAGGATCTCTTCTTCCGTTTGAACGTGGTGCCCATCCACATGCCGCCGCTGCGACAGAGACGGGACGACGTGCCGCTGCTGGCGGTCCATTTCCTGTCGCGGTACGGCGAGGAGAACGGACTGCCGCCACGCACGTTCAGTCCGGAGGCCCTGAAGCTCATCACCCGGCTGCCCTGGCCCGGCAACGTGCGCGAGTTGCACAACGCCGTCGAAAGGCTGGCGATCATGTCCGCGGGACCCGAGATCACGCCGGACGATCTGCGGACCACCGGCCTGCTCGACGCGGCGGCCGCGCCGGGGATCGCCGGGCCGGAGGGCGACATGCCCGGCCCCCTCACCCCCGCCTCGATCCAGGGGCTCGGCGGACTGGTCAAGGCGAGGCAGGCCTTCGAGGCCGCCTGCATCCGCGGTTGCCTGGCGCAGACGGGCGGCAACGTCTCGGGAGCGGCCAGGTTGCTCGGCATCGACCGCACGAACCTGCACAAGAAGATCCAGGCCTACGGTCTGGACGACGAGAAGCAAGACAAGGGAGAGAACCCCTCATGAGAAGACGACCGTTGCCGTTGACGATCCTGTCGCTTCTGGCCCTCCTGGTCGCCGGCGCCGCCGCGGCGCAGGACGGCCGCTGGCTGCTCGGCCTCGACGGCCTGAGCAGTCACGTCCAGGACAACAACGAGGAGGACCTCGTCTCCGTCGACGAGCAGTCCGGCGGCGCCGCCCTGCAGGTCGGCTACCGCTTCAGCCCCGCGTTCATGCTGCGCGTCTACGGCGGCGGCGCCGACCACGCCACGAACATCTCCGGCATCGACATCCGCTTCGTGAGCTCCCTGCTCGAGGGCGTCTACCTCTTCGGCGAGGGTCGCGCCTTCCGCCCCTACCTCTTCGGCGGCGTCGGCGGCTACAAGCTGGAGTCCCAGCAGGACGCCCTGCTCTTCGCGGCCGAGGGCGCCGGCATCAGCTTCGGCGGGGGGGCCCACTACCTGGTCGGCGGGAGCGTCTCGCTGCACGGCTCGGTGCGGCTCGAAGCGGTGAACTGGAACAAGGTGACCGTCACCTACTCGGGATCCGGCGGCGACGTCGCCCTCGAGACGCCGGTGGAGGAATCGGGCTTCGCCTCGAAGGTGACCTTCGGGGTGGCGTTCTGGCTCTGAAACGCTGGACAGGGCGGCTCCGCGGGGGGCCGCCCTGAGGTCCGGCGTGGTCGATCGTGATCTGGCCTACTCGCCGCCGCAATCCACGTCGAACTGCTGCGCGTCCCAGCAGGCCTCCGCGCCGCCGTTGTAGTCGGGGACCATGAGGCTGCCGGTGCCGTCGGCTTCCACCCAGCGGATGAACCACGCGTCGCCTGCGCTCTCGGTGAAGTCGATGCGGTGTTCGCCGCCGGCCTCGGAGAAGGTCAGCGCATCGCCCGCGTCGTCGCCGAGCAGGGCGACCAGACCCACGGTGTTCGAGGCGGGACGGTGCGCCCAGTGCAGTTCGGCGACCGCCGGGTCGCCGGCCTGTGCGACGTCGTAGAAGGTCCAGTCGCCGGTGTCGCCCTGGTCGCGGGTCGCGCCGTCGAACCACAGCGCGTTCTCGATACCCTCGTCGAGCGCCGTCACGCGCATCTCCCAGTCCACGTGGTCGTCGCCGATGATGCCACGCAGCCTGATCTGGGCCTCCTGCGCGCCATTGACGAATGTGTAGACCCACAGCCACGAGCCATCGGGCTGGTAGCTGGGCACGGTGTGGACGGCCAGCGAGAAGGCGGCCACCGGCGGCGCCAGGACCACTTCGGTCATGGCCGTCACGACCACCGCGCGCAGGTACGCGTTGAAGAAGTTCCAGCGGGCGGCAGCCTTGTCGAGATCCCTGCCCTGGTCGAAGAAGCTCAGATCGATCTGCAGCTTCGACGCGTCGGGCAGCGTGGGCGCCTCGGTCTGGGGATCGGGATCGGCGATGGGGGCGAGGGGCGTGTCCTCGCTGCAACCGGCCAGGGCCAGGAGGCTCAGGGCGGCCAGAAGCAGGAACATCTTGCGGAGCTTGTTGCGTGTCATCATGTCCGGTCTCCTTGTTGGGTGTCCTCGTTCTCCGTTGATCCGGGGCGCTGCATCGAGCATGCCGAGAGGCGCGCGGCTACGGAGACAGAAGCAACATGTTGTCGTGGCGTTAGTTGTGCGTCGAGCCGAACGCGCGACAATGCGCCCGCGACATGTGGCGCAGCTTCACACCCGCGGCGAAAGATCACGTCGGCGAGGTGGGCCGAACAAATCCGTCGCGCCGGCGTAGACCTTCCTGTCAAACGACCGCCACCCCTGATAGGCTAACGGCATGATCCGCAAGCTGATTCACAAGGTCACCGGCGTGCGCGAGGACGAATTGGGCGTTGCCTTGCTGTCCTGCGCCTTCTTCTTCTGCATCCTGGCCGGCTATTACGTGCTGCGCCCGCTGCGCGAGGAGATGGGAGTGGCGGGCGGCGTGGACAGGCTGCCGCGGCTCTACCTGGCGAACCTCGTGGTGATGCTCCTGACGGCGCCCCTGTTCGGGGCGCTGCTGAAGAAATTTTCCCGCCGGCGCCTCGTGCCGGCCGTCTACCGCTTCTTCATGCTGAACCTGGTCGTGTTCTTCGCGCTGGCGCACTGGCTGCCCGCGGGGTCGCAGATCGGTCTGGGGCGGGTCTTCTACGTCTGGATCAGCGTCATCAACATGTGGGCGGTATCGCTCTTCTGGGCGACCATGGCCGATCGCACCGACCTCGCGCGCAGCAAGCGCCTGTTCGGCTTCATAGCCATCGGCGGCACCGTGGGCGGGGTCGCCGGCGCCGGGGCGACCGCCCTGCTCGTCGAGTCGGTCGGCCGCGTGAACCTGATCCTCGTCTCGGTGGTCATGTTCGAACTGGCTGTGCGGTGCGTTCAGGCGCTGTGGCGACGCCCGTCCCTGCGGCAGGCGGATGGCGCCGCCCCGTCCCGGGAACCGCAGGGCGGCATCCTGTCGGGCCTGACCGCCACCGCCCGTTCACCCTACCTGCTGGGCATCGCGGGATTCATCGTCCTCTACAGCCTCAGCTCCACCTTCCTCTACTTCGTGCAGGCCCACATCGTGCACGACCAGACCGCCGAGCGGGCCGCCCGTGCGGTGCTCTTCGCCCGGATCGACCTGTGGACGAACCTGCTGACCTTGATATTGCAGCTGGGACTGGCGGGCCGGCTGATCCCGCGCATCGGCGTCGGCGCCACGCTCATGCTGCTGCCGCTGGCGACGGCCCTCGGCTTCGCGGTGCTCGCCTTCGCGCCGACCTACGGGGTCGTGCTGATCTTCCAGGCCGTCCGGCGGGCCGGCAACTACGCCCTGGCGCGGCCGGCGCGCGAGACCCTCTACACGATCGTGACCGCCGACCAGAGGTACAAGGCCAAGAGCTTCATCGACAC
The DNA here is from genome assembly GCA_018814885.1 of bacterium. NCBI lineage: Bacteria > bacterium. The sequence goes on from JAHIYU010000019.1 coordinate 6,450, forward strand.
CTTCGTCTATCGCGGCGGCGACGCCGTCGGCGCCACGGTCTTCAACTTTCTCGACAAGGCGGGCGCCGGCATCGCCGGCGTCTCGTTGACGGCCATCCCGCTGGCCCTGATCTGGGGAGGGGTCGGGGTCGTGCTCGGCGCCGCCCAGCAGCGATTGGCCCACAGCAAAGGAGTGAACCAGCCATGACCTTGAACCGACGCGATTTCCTCAAGACGGCCGCCGCGGGCGGCGCCCTGGTCGGCCTCGGCGCGCTGGCGCCCGTAACCGCGCGCGCCGCCTTCACCCGCCACAAGTGCGTCAAGCCCCTGCGCATCCTCATCCTCGGCGGCACCAATTTCCTGGGACCGCACACCGTCAAGTACGCGCGCACGCGAGGTCACGAGGTGACGCTCTTCAACCGCGGCCGCTCCAACCCGGATCTCTTCCAGGACCTGGAACGGCTGGTGGGCGACCGCGACGGGCAGCTCGAGGCGCTGGCGGGCCGCGACTGGGACGCGGTGATCGACACTTGCGGCTACGTGCCCCGCATCGTCACGATGTCGGCCGACCTGCTGCGCGACCACGTCAAGCAATACGTCTTCATCTCGAGCATCAGCGTCTACGGCGACTTCGACGAGATCGGCCTGAACGAGGACTCGGCTGTCGGCAAGCTCGAGGACGAGACGGTCGAGGACGTGACAGCCGAGACCTACGGCCCGCTCAAGGCCCTCTGCGAGCAGGCGGCGGAGACGTCCATGCCGGGCCGCGTCTGCAACATCCGGCCGGGCCTGATCGTGGGCTCCCTGGACCGCAGCGACCGGTTCACGTACTGGCCGGTGCGCGTGTCGCGGGGCGGCGAGGTGCTGGCGCCCCACGCGCCGGGCGAACCGACCCAGGTGATCGACGTGCGCGACCTGGCCGAATTCATCGTCGACAGCATCGAGCGCAACATCACCGGCGTCTACAACGCCGTCTCCCCTCCCGGCGAGATGACCATGGGCGAGATGCTCGACACGTGCCGGCGGGTCTCGGGATCCGACGCGGCCATCACCTGGGCGGACCAGGATTTCCTGGCCGAGCAGGACGTCCAGGCCTGGAGCGACCTGCCCTGCTGGATCCCCAGGAGCATGGAGGCCGGCGTGGGCACCGTCCGCGTGGACCGGGCCCTGATCAGGGGACTGACCTTCCGCCCCCTGACCGAGACCATCCGCGACACCCTCGAGTGGTGGGAGACCTTGCCCGAGACGCGCACCCTGAACATGCGGGCGGGCCTGTCGGCCGAACGCGAGGCGGAGGTGCTGGCGGCATGGCACGCACGGTGAGACGGGCCGGCGCGATCCTGCTGCTGGCGGCGTTGCTGCTCGCGCAGGCGCCCGGCGACGCCACGGCGGCGCGGTC
>JAHIYU010000020.1 GCA_018814885.1 bacterium
CCCGCAGACTGCGGGCGGACGCCCGGCCGTGCGACCCATGCGCCCCGCTCCGGGCGGCGGCATGCCGGCGAGCCGCGCTCCGCTGGCGACGGCGCCGAAGCTCAAGGAGCTGATGACCCGCTACTACCGCGACCTGCAGGAGGCCGGCACCGACCCCGACCGCCGGATCGCCTGGTGCTCCGGCACGGGGCCGGTCGAGGTCCTGCGCGCCCTGGATCTGTCCGTCTACTTCCCCGAGAACCACGCGGCGCTGATCGGCGCCAGCCGCCAGGCGGGCAAGTACATCCCCAGGGCGATGCAGGAAGGCTTCTCGCAATTCGCTAGTTCGTCCATGGCCAGCGACGTGGGCGCCATGCTCGCGGGCGACAGTCCCCTGGTCTCCGTGTACGGCGTCGCCGGTCCGCCCGCGCCGGACGTGCTGGCCTACAGCACGAACTACGGGTACGACCTGATCCGCTGGTTCGAGTACTACGGCCGCCACTTCGGGGTGCCGGTGATCGGCCTCCATCCGCCGGCAGCCCTGGACGAGATCGGCCCCATCGAGGTCGACTCGGCAAGCCGGCAGATCTTCCACCTGATCGAGAAGCTCGAGCACGCGACCGGTCGCAGGCTCGACATCGACCGGCTGTCCGAAGTGGTCAAGCTGACCAACACATGCACGCGTCTGTGGCGTGAGATCCTGGACATGTGCCGCGCCATGCCGGCGCCGCTGACCTTCTTCGACATGCTCATCCACATCGCGCCGTCCATCGTCATGCGCGGCACGCCGGAGGCCGTCGAGTACTACACGCTGCTGAAAGCGGAGATCGAGGAGCGGATCGCCTCGAAGGTGGCCGCGGTGCCGGGCGAACGCTTCCGCTTCTTCTGGGAGGGCCCGCCGATCTGGCCGGCCCTGCGGCAGCTGGCGGACATGTTCCTGAACCAGAGGACGGCGGTCGTGGCGTCGACCTACTGCGATATCGCCGCCCTCGACCGCATCGACCCCAAGAACCCGATCGAGAGCATGGCGCGCGTCTACACGGGCATCTTCCACAACCGGTCGGACGGCTTCAAGGAGGACTACCTCGTGCGCCGCTTCCGGGACTTCGGCATCGACGGTGTGGTCTACCACGAGGGTCGTACCGCGCCCTACCAGAGCAACGTGCGTTACGGGCTCGAGGTCAGGCTCAGGCGCCGCACGGGCCTGCACGCCCTCGTGCTCGAGTCGGACACCCACGATCTGCGGCTCTACTCGACCAACCAGATCATGCAAAAGCTGCGCGATTTCATCGAGATGCAGGAGCTGGCGTCCAGCGACGTCGGCTGAGCGGGAACGCGACGGGAGCGGAAACATGAAGGACCGGAAGACGATCGGCGTCGGCATCGACGTGGGCACGGAATGCGTCAAGGCGGTGGTCATCGACGCCGAGGGCAACCTGCTCGGAAGCACGGTCGTCGCCCGCCGGGGCTACTTCCAGGACCGGGTGACCGAGGCGTTCAACACCGTGCTCGACGACGCCCACGTGGGCGCGGACGACCTCTCGGGGATCTGCGCCACGGGTTTCGCCGAGAACTGCGTGCCCATGGCGACCACGTTCCGCGGCGAGACGGCGTGCCACGCCCTCGGCGCCTTCCATCACCACCCCCACGAGATGACCGTCGTCAACATCGGCGGCCGCGACCCCAAGGTCGTCCACGTGAACGACCGCGGTCATCCGACGGCGATCCACACATTGCGGCGCTGCGCCGCCGGCATCGGCACTTTCCTGATCTTCGCTGCCCGTCATCTAGACGTCAGTCCCACCCGGATGCAGGAGATGGCCGCCATGGCCGAGTCGCCCGTCGACGTGGGCAGCTACTGCTCCATGTTCTCCGGACAGGACATCCTCGAGAAGCTGCGCGACGGCGCCACGCGGGAGGAGGTCGCCCTCGGCTGCATCCACTCCATCGCGGACCGCGTGGTGGAGATCGGCCACTTCCGCGGCACGATCCGCGTCACCGGCGGCGTGGCCGAATACTTTCCCGGCGTTCTGCAGGCATTGTCCAATAAGATCGGGATGCCTGTCGAGGCCGTACCCGAACCCATCCTGGCCGGCGCCCTGGGCGCGGCCCTGTGGGGCCTGCGGTCCCGACAGATGGATCACTGCAAACAAGGAGAAGCATGATGAGCGAGCGCACCGTCGATCGTTGGATGATGACGTCGCAGGGCGAGCCCTGCGAGCTGCGGACCGAGCCCCTCGCGCCTCCCCCACCCGGCGAGGCCGTCATCGAGGTGGCGGGCTGCGGCGTGTGCCATACCGACATCTCCTTCCTGCACCTGGGCGTGCCGACCCGGGCGCCGGCTCCCCTGACGCTCGGGCACGAGATCAGCGGCACGGTGCTTGAGGCGGGCGACGGCGTGGACAAGGCGCTGGTGGGGCGTACCGTGCTGGTGCCCGCGGTGATGCCTTGCGGGGAATGCGCCCTGTGCAAGGCGGGTGAGCGGCGGATCTGCCGCGGACAGGTAATGCCAGGCAACGACCGACACGGCGGCTTCGCGAGCCACGTGACGGTCCCGGCGCGCTACCTGTGCCCGGTGCCCGACACGGTGCTGGCGAACCACGAACTGTGGGAGCTGTCGGTCGTGGCCGACGCGGTCACCACCCCGTTCCAGGCGGTGCGCAGCTCGGGCCTGACCGAGGGCGGACTGGCCATCTGCATCGGCGCCGGCGGCATCGGCATCCACGGCGTCCAGATCGCGGCCGCGACGGGTGCCAAGGTGATCGCCCTGGACGTGGACGCCGACAAGCTGGCGCTGGCCGCCGAACACGGCGCCGACGCCGTGATCGACGTCAGCGGCCTGTCGATCAAGGAGATCAAGGGCCGCGTGAAGGAGGTGGGCAAGGCCCTCGGGATGCCACCGGTCTGCCAGCGCATCTTCGAGATGTCGGGCACGAAACCGGGCCAGGAGACGGCCTTCGCCCTGATGGGACAGGGCGCGCACCTGTCCATCGTGGGCTTCACGATGGCAAAGCTCGAGGTGCGTCTGAGCAACCTGATGGCCTTCGACGCCACCATGCGGGGGAACTGGGGGTGCGATCCGGAGCTGTACCCGGAGGTGCTGGAGTGGATCGGGGCAGGGCGGTTGAAGGTTTCGCCGTTTGTGGAGAGGCATGGGTTGTCGGAGATCAACGAGGTGCTGGATGCTGCTCATGCGGGGACGCTGAAGAAACGGGCGGTGCTGGTGCCGTAAGGAGGATGGGGATCTGGGTGGCGTGGTGTGACGTGTGGGGTGGGTTTGGGCTGCCGTGAATCGATCTGCGTTCCTTGTTCGGCCTAAGGAGCCATATATCCTCCGGGCTGCGAGCATTGACGACGACCCAGTTGACGCGGCAGAAGCGCTTCGCGACCATTGTTCCGTATATCTAGCTCCAGAGGATCCGCGGGGAGAATCGGAAACAGTCCCGCTGGCGAACTTTTTCAAAGAGATCTTCGAAATGGAACTCGAAGCTTGGAATCTGGACGAAAGCCAGTGGCCCAAGACAAGAGATCTGGAGACGTTCGAGCGATGGTTCGACGTGACGGGTCAGTCTATCATTGTAGATCTTGGAACAAGCAGGCTTCAAGTTGAGGAGCTTTGAGTTGTATTGACCGCGACTTGATCTGACAACTACCCCTCTGAGTTCTAACACGAGCTTCCAGCTGCCGAAGCCACTTGTCGCGCCCCTGGCAGGGCCGGGGCTGCACCCAACGTCTTTGCAGCTGAAGCCAACGCGATCTTGATCGTGGCATATCGTCGAACTGCATATGCCCGTGGCCGATATCCCCACGGGAAGGCTTCAGATGATGGATCCTGTCAACGTCAAGAACAAGAACCTCCTGGGCAGGCTTGGTACAGTTTGTCTTTTCCTTATTCTCCCGATCAAGCTGCTCAGATTCGTTACCGCAGTAAACATGCCGCTGATCATTGGAGTAGCTCCCAGTATCCTCGGCTCTTCCGGATTGTTATTCCTGCTCCTCTCAAGTACTGGACGACTCTCACGCCTGACGCCCCTTCGGGCGGCATTCATAGCCGGCGCCGTCGCGGTCGGGTTGGAGTTCCTCCAACTTGTACCTCGGCCCGGCATTCTGGCTCGAGTGCGATACACCTTCGACTACCTTGACTTGGCTGCGAGTCTGTCGAGTATCGTTGTAACCTATTTCGTGATCTGGGGGATCACCCAAAGAGCCTAACCAGCAGAGCCATCATGACATTCCAGTCCTGATTTCAAACTTGGCATCATTGATGACCACCACCAGGCCGATACTCAACTTCACGGCACCGATATCCGGCGTCGATCAACAACCATCACAACAACAAACGTCACCAAACTCACCACCCACAGGAAATACACCGGATGCGACACAACCCGCCACGACTCCGGCACAACCAACCACACGACCAGCGCCAACTTCGTCATCCCCAACGTCCAAACCGCCGACCCCCGCCGACACGCCCCCGGCCACAGCATCGTCATCAACACCACCAGCGTGTACGAAGTCGTCAGCGTCAAAGCCACCAGCAGCATCTTCAAGATCCCGGTCACCGTCAGCGCCAACAAGAACGTAAACCCACTGAGCACGAGCACCGTGATCCGACAAACCAGCTGATCCCGTGCCGCACTCAGATCCGGTGCCCAGAACCGCTTCACCAGATCGTTGGACACCAGCGTCGCGCTCCCGAGCAGCAGCGCCGAGGCTGTGCTCACGTCAGCAGCCCACAACCCAGCCAGGATGATCCCAGCGGCCAGCGGAGGCAGCCCCAGCACGACTCTTGGCAGCGCCTCAGCCGGTACGATCCCCGGGTACAGCACGACGGCGGCCATGCCCAGCAGTGCGCTGATGAACCCCACCGGCGCGATGATCGCCGCGCCCAGCAGGTAGCCCCGGCCGGCGGTACGCTCATCCTTGGCCGCGAACCCCACCTGGATCACCGACTGGGTGGAATGGGCCATGGTGATCATCACGATGAACCAGGCTACGATCAGCCCCATCCCCACACCGTCGAGGTCGAACCCGGGATGGCCCGCCGGCAGGCGTGCAACAATCTCCCCCACGCCCCCGAGCTCGCGGACGGTCAGCACGGCGCCGAGGCACACTCCGGCGTAGATCACGATCACGTTGACCACATTGGTCAGGCCCGCGGCCCAGAAGCCGCCGATCAGGGTGATGCCCACGAAGACGGCGGCGGTGACGGCCATGCCCGTACGGAAATCGAAGACCTCGGGGAGCAGGGAGGAGAGGATGGCGCCGCCGGCCACGTACTGCAGCGAGGTGATCACGATCTGGATGACGAGCTGCCCCAGCACGCCGAGCACCCGGCCGCCCACGCCGTAATGGCGCTCGAACAGTTCGGGCAGGGTGGTGATCTCCCAGCGCCGGTAGCGCCGCGCGGCGAAGAGGCCCATGACCGCGGCGCCTGCCGCCCAGGCCGCGTTGTACCAGCCCGCCGAGATACCCACCGTGTAGGCCCGCTCGGCCACGCCGATCGTAGAGGCGCCGCCCACCGCGAGGCCGGCCAGCAGCGACGCCACGACCACCGTGGGCAGGCCGCGTCCCGCCAGCAGGTACCCCACAATGCCGCCGCCGCCTCGCGCGGTAAGGCGCCGCGCCCACCAGGTGACCCCGAAGAGGGCCACCAGGTAGACGACGATCACGATCAGCGGGACGAGATGGGCCATGGCCTACTCGATCCTGATCCGGACATCGACGGCGCTTGGAGACTCGCCGGCCGGGTAGGCGAACACCGGGTTGAGATCCATCTCGACGATCTCCGGCGCGTCGGCCGCCAGCCGGGACACGCGCAGCAGCAGGTCCTCCAGGGCGTCCATGTCGACACCCTCCTCCCCGCGCAGGCCATCGAGCACGGCGCGGCCCCGGATCAGCCCCATGAGCTCGCGCGCCTCGGGCCGGCTCAGCGGGGCGACCGCGGCCGCCACGTCCTTCATCACCTCCACGAACACGCCGCCGAGGCCGAACAGCACCAGGCTGCCCAGGCCGGGCGAGACCGTGGCCCCCACGATCAACTCGCGGCCCTTCGGCTTCTGTTCCATGAGCAGGAACCCGATCCCGTCGCCGGGGAAGGCGGCGCGCATCTCGGCGAAGGCGTCCCGCAGTTCCTCCGCGTCGGCGATGTCGAGCGCCACGCCGCCGGCGTCCGACTTGTGGACCACGTCGGCCGCATCGACCTTCAGCACGCAGGGGAAGCCGGTCGTCGCCGCGGCGGAGGCCAAGTCGCCTTCGCTGGCGATGGGCGCGACCGCTGGCACCGGCACGCCGTATGCGGCCAGCAGGGCGAACGCATCCACCTGCGGCAGGTAGGCGTCGGCGCCGCGGTGGCGGGCCAGGATCGCCTCGGCGACGGCGCGATCCACGTCCAGGTCGGGAGCGTCCTCGCGCGGACGCGCACGCAGCCGGGCGTAGCGGTTCATGGCCGCCAGGGCGCGGGCCCCGTCCTCGGCGAACTCGAAGACCGGCAGGTCGGCGGCCCGCAGCTTGTCGATCAGCCCGTACATCTCGCTGTAGGTCTCCACGACCACGACCACCGGCTTGTCCGAACCCTCGGTGGCCTCCTTGATGCGCACGGCGATGGCGTCGGTGTCGGCGAACGGCGCGGTGACGAAGAAGACCAGGACCATGTCGGTGTCGGCCTCGGCCAGCAGGGTGCTCACGGCCGCGTGGTAGTGGTTGTGATTGGCCGTGGCGACCACGTCGACCGGGTTGCCCAGGCTCGCCTCGGCGAAAAGGCTTTCGCGCAGCTTCGCGGTGCCGGCTTCGGACCAGCGCGCCAGCTCGAGCCCCCGGCTCACCGACTCGTCGACGGCCTGGATGCCCGGCCCGCCCGTGTTGGTGATGATGCCGATGCGGTTGCCCGGCGGCGGGTCCTGGGTCGACATGGCGATGGCGGCCTTGACCATCCGGTGGGTGTCGGTGAACTGCACGACGCCGGCCTTGCGGTACATGGCCTCGGCCATGGTCGCCTGGTTCACCAGCGTGCCCGTGTGGGAGGAGACGGCCACCGAGCCCTCGGTCGTGCGCCCGGCCTTGATCGCGAGGATCGGCTTGTGCGGCGTGATGGCCGCCGCGGCCTCCAGGAACGCCCGCGGATCCTTGAAGCTCTCGGTCTGCATCATGATCACGCGGGTCCCCTCGTCCTGCCCGTAATAGGTCAGGATCTCGGGCATCGCCAGGTCGCATTCGTTGCCGTAGCTGCAGTACATCCTGTGGCCCAGGCCGACGTTGTGCAGGTGGAGCTTGAGCATCTCCCCCATGCCGCCGCCCTGGGCGACGATCGACACGTTGCCGGGCTTCTGGGGCACGAACGTGAAGTTGGCGTAGACCGACACGTCGGGATCGGCGTTCTGGATGCCCTGGCTGTTGGGGCCGAAGATGCGGATGCCGTTGCGGCGGGCCGTCTCGACCATCTCGCGTTCGAGGGTCTCGCCCTCGGGTCCCACCTCCTTGAAGCCCGCCGAATGCACGATGGCGAACTTCACGCCCTTCTTGCCGCACTCCTCGAGGACCTTCGGCACGAAGACGTTGCGGATGGAGATGTTGACCAGATCCACGTCGCAGGGAACGTCCAGGATGGACTTGTAGGCCTGCATGCTGCGGACCACCCCGCCCTTGGGATTGACGGGGAAGACCGGGCCCTTGAAGCCGTACTGCACGAGGTTGCGCACCACGATGTGGCCGATGGAGTAGGGGTTCGCCGAGGCGCCGATCACGGCGACGGCGCGGGGCCTGAAGAGTCCGTCCAGCATGCTATCCCTTTCCGTTGGCGCGATTCCGGTCATCCAGCGAACGGGCGGTCAGGGCGGCGCCCAGGGCCCCGGTGAACTGGGGCGCCTCGGGCACGATCACCTCGCGGCCGAGCCGTTCCGTGATGATCTCCACGATGGTCGGGTTGTGAGCGACGACACCGCCCGTGGCCACGACCAGACCGTCGAGCGGGTCCATCTCCACGATGCGCTCGACTACCGACTCGAAGGCGCCGCGGACGATACCCTCTACGGGCTCGCCGTTGCGCAGGTGCGAGAGGATCTCCGTCTTGGAGAAGACGGTGCAGAAGCTGCCGAGGCGCACGGTCCGTTCGGCGGCCGCCGCCAGCGCGTCGAGCTCGCCGACGGTCAGGCCCAGCCGCAGGGCGATCTCCTCGATGAACGCGCCGGTGCCGGCGGCGCACTTGCGGTTCATCAGAAACCCGAGGCGCTTGCCCCGGTCGTCCAGGCGGATGACCTTGTTGTCCTGCCCGCCGATGTCGACGACCGTGATGCCCCGGCCCACCGAGTGGAAGCAGCCGACGCCGTGGCAGTGGATCTCGGTGCGGGTCTCGTCGGCGAAGTCCACGTTGCCGCGGCCGTAGCCCGTGGACACCGTGACCGCGGGCCCGTCCCCGCGATCGGCGGCGGCGACAGCCTCGTCCAGGCACGCGCGCGCGATGGCGGCATAATCCACGCCCGAGGGACGGACGACGCGCGCCAGCACTCCGCCGGCACCGTCGATCAGGGTCACCTTGGTGGCCGACGCGCCGATGTCCACGCCGCAGTAGAAGTCGCTCATGCGCCCTCCTGCAGCTGCTCGGCCAGCGCCTCGAACTGGGTCCGCACCTGCTCCTCCGAGTAGAGCCGCAGGTCGTTCAGGTCGCCGTTGATGGTCACGTAGGGCACGCCGGTCTCGCCCGTGAGGCGCTGGGGCATGCCATAGCGGCAATTCGAGTTGTTGGGGCAGGTCTTGGCGTCGTGGTAGATGATGCCGTCGATGCCGTAGGTCTCGAACATGGTCTTCAAATACCGTTCCTTGAAGTCCTCGCTGCGAACGATGAACAGCTCGGTGTAGGCGCGGGCCATGCCCTCGAAGGGATCGGCGCAGTCCAGGGGTTCGAAGATCCAGCTGTTGCAGTAGGTGGAGGCCACCACGCACGCCCTCTGTGCCGAGAACAGCTCGGCGTGGTCGCGCAGCTTGCCCCAGACGGGCATGCCCTCCCAGTAGTAGCGGTGCCGCTCGCCGTCCACGGCGGCCACGCCGGCGGCGATGCGCTGTTCGAGCTCCGCGACGAGCACCTCGTAGTACTGCTCGGCCTCTGCGGTGCCACGCAGGACCACGGCCGGCCCCATGTGGATGGTGCCGTCGAAGAACGTTATGGGGCTGGGTCTGTGGACGGCCAGGCGCAGGACCTTCTTCCACAGCCGGGTGCAGCGGTACGACGAGGCCACGACCTCCTTGAGACGGTCGAGGTCGAAGGCCCGGCCCGAGATTTCCTCCAGGGTCGGGATCAGGGCCTTGTGCTGGGCGATGAGGCCGTCGAGGTGGTCGCGGGTGATCTCGCCCAGGCCGCGCTGGGTGTCGATGCCGATCAGGGGCACGTCCCACTCGCGCCGGTAGAAGGCGAACCAGTCCTGCACGTCGCGGCACTGGTTGGTGTTGTAGACCAGGATGTCGGCCTGCGGGAGGCCGGCCATGCCGAAGGCCTCTATCAGGGGGGTCTGCCGCTTGAGATACGACCCCACGTCGCTGGTCAGGTAGGAGCAGATGTCCGGCGAGTAGCCCCGGGCATTGGCCGCCGGGATAAGGTCGGCCGCCATGCGCGAGGAGCCCAGCACGGCGCCGTGGTTCTCGGGAAAGTAGACGAGGAAGCCGAAGGACCTCAGCAGTTCGGCGGGCCCCACGCTGGTGCACCAGGCGATCTTGCGGTCGCCGGTGCGGGCGGCCCGGTCGAGCTCCTGGAAGTAGGCGCCCATGAGCTTGCGCATCAGGCCCGTGGCCTGGATTTTCTTGATGCCGCCGGCCGGTTTGTCTCCCATTTTCCCTCCTCGTTGACGTCCTCCGCCACCCTACCACCGCAGCGGTGTCCATTCCATCCAGAATCGGGCGCGAATCGCCCGCAATCGCTTCATTGAAGGTTGAAATCCCACTTACGCGATGCGAGAATGGCCTTTCAGGCCCAACGAAACGGCGGTCTGCGGATTCGAGCGGCGGTGGTCGCCCATCGCCACATCGAGCGGCGGGTCGTCTCATGATTCCAGGAGGTCATCCATGATCGTCGGCGTCATCGGCTCCGGCTCCATCGGCCCCGACCTGGCCTACGGATTCGTCTCCGCCCTCGCCGGCGACCCCGAGTCGCGCGTCTACCTTCACGACATCAGGCAGGAGGCCCTCGACGCCGGCGCCGCCCGCATCAAGGGCTACGTGGCCAAGGGCGTATCCCGCGGCAAGCTCAGTCCCAAGGTGGCGGCGGCCATCGAGAAGCTGCTGGTGCCCACCCTGGAGCTGGTCGACCTGGCCGACTGCGACTACGTGCTCGAGGCGGCCACCGAGGACCTGAAGATCAAGAAGGTCATCCTGGGCAACCTCGAGCAGGTCGTCGGCGACGACTGCCTGATCGGCTTCGCCACCAGCGGCCTGCCCCGCGCGCAGATCGCGGCCGGGACGAAGCGGCCCCAGCGCTGCTTCGTCAACCATCCCTTCTTCCCCGCCTGGCGCGCCCTGCCCATCGAGGTGGTGCTCTCGGACGACGAGACCTGCAGCGAGCGCATGCTGGCCACGCTGAAGAAGCTGGGCAAGGTGCCGGTGGTCACCGCCGACGTGCCCTGCTTCGCGGCCGACGACATCTTCTGCAACTACTGCGCGGAGGCCGCCCGCATCCACGTCGAGGGGCTGGCCACGGTCGAGCAGGTCGACCGCATCGTCAACGAGGCCATCGGCGGCGGCGGCCCCTTCAACGTCATGGACCTGACCCGCGGCAACCTGCTCAACGTGAAGTGCCTGAAGCTGATGGAGGAGGCCGAGACCGGCTCCCCCTGGTTCGCGCCGCCCGAGGTGTTCTCGACCCAGGCCAACACGCCCTGGCTGGACCACGAGAATCCTGGCGAGTCGGCCTACCACGAGGCCCTCGGCAAGACCGTGCTCGACCGCATCCTGGCCGTGCTCCTGGGCCGCACCTACTTCGTCGTCGACCGGGGCATCTGCGATCCGGCCGACCTGAACTGGCTGACGCGCAACGCCCTGGGCTTCGCCTCGGGCCTGCTGGACCTGGCCGAGGAACTGGGCGCCGAGCGCGTCCGGGAGATCTGCACCGCCTACGCCGAGGCCAACCCGGGCTACGAGGTCCCGACGAGCATCGCCGGGGGAAAGCTGGCCGATTTCCGCCGCAACGTGAAGCTCGAGCGGGACGGGGAGCTGGCCGTCGTGACGATCCACCGCCCCGAGGTGCTCAACGCCCTGGACGAGCGCACCATGAACGAGCTGACCGCCGTCTTCGCCGAGCTGCGAAGCGACGACGAGGTGGCGGGCGTCGTGCTCACGAGCTACGGCGGCTCGCTGGCCGGCGCCGACATCAACGAGCTGGCCGTCCTGAAGACGCCCGAGGCGGCCGCCGACAAGTGCCGCCGCGGCCACCGGATCCTGCGCGGCATCGAGACCTTCGAGAAGCCGGTCGTGGCCGCGGTGAACGGCCCCGTCCTGGGCGGCGGCGCCGAGCTGTCCATGGCCTGCCACGCCCGCGTGGTCGGTCCCGGCCTGATGCTGGGCCAGCCCGAGGTCAACCTGGGCATCATTCCCGGCTACGGCGGCACCCAGCGGCTGCCGCGACTGATCGGCAAGGGGCCGGCCCTGGAGCTGATCCTGACCGGCGGCATGGTTCCGGCCGCCGAGGCGCTGCGGCTCGGCCTGGTCAACAAGGTGCTGCCGCCGGACGAGCTGCTGCCGGCGGTCCGGGAGCTGGCCGCCGGGCTGGCCGCGAAGTCGGCGGTCACCCTGCGCCTGGCCCTCAAGGCGGTCAACGAGGGGGCCAACATGGGCCTCGACGCCGCCTGCCGCCTCGAGGCGGGGCTGTTCGGGATCTGCGCGGGAACCGCGGACGCGGCCGAGGGCTGCACCGCATTCCTCGCCAAGCGCAAGCCCTCCTTCCGGGACCGGTGAGCGCCGGTTTCGGACCGGGCCGTCCCGCAAATGCGCCTTTTCTGTGGGGTGCCCAGTGATTATGTTTCGCCCGGACAGAAGGTTCACCGCTTCTCCAGATTCCGCGTGAGGTGAGATTCATGGCGAAAGAATCGGCGGCCGAAAAGCCGACCCTCGAGATCGAGGCCGAGTTCTGCAAG
>JAHIYU010000021.1 GCA_018814885.1 bacterium
CGCGCAGCAGGGGCAGGGCGCCGTCGTCGGCCAGGGACAGACGCGGCGAGCAGGCCCGTACCTCGCCCCGGTCGTCGATCAACACCAGCAGGTCCAGGCCGGCTAGGCCGCGTCCGCTCTCGACGAACTCGTCCAGGTAGCTGGCGCGTTCGCGCAGCCCGGCCACCGACAGCAGGAACGACTGGTCGATCGCCGCGGCATCGCGCAGAGCGGTCAGACGGGCCGCCAGTTCGTCCTGATGGGTGAGCAGGCGCTCGTCGATGGCGGACAGCAGGGATTCGACTCGGCGGTCGTACTGCTCGGCGAGCCTCTGCGACATGAAATGGCGCAGGCCGAGCCCCAGCGCCAGCAGCGGCAGCAGGGTCAACAGCGCGTGGGTGACGATCATGCGCGTGCGGAGCGTCATGTTCCCCTCTTCACCGGATGCTGGGGATGCGGCGCGACAACGTAAGTTCTTGCCAGGATACCCGCGACGCCGCAATGGGTCAAAGGCGGGGTTGCAGTTGAAAACACTCTTGTATTTTATGTAACGGTTCGCCGCGATACGACACCCAGACGGGCCGGACGGTTCCGTGGACGGTCCGGCCGGACCCGAACAAGCGATAGACGACATGAACAAACCCAAGGTCGCCGGGACGAAACCCGTGGTCCTGGAACCCGCGTCGGGGCGCCATGTCTACTGCGCCTGCGGCGAATCGACGAACCAGCCGTTCTGCGACGGTTCGCACCTGTTATACCAGAAAGGGAGATCGAAATGATCGAATTCAAGAAGAGGATCATCGCGTTGGCGCTGCTCGGCCTGCTGGTGCTGGCCGCCGGCGCCCAGGCCGCCACCTATGCCATCGACGCCGCTCATTCCAGCGTCTCGTTCAAGGTGCGTCACATGATGGTCAGCAAGGTGGCCGGCACCTTCAACACCTTCTCGGGCACCCTGGAGTTCGAGGAAGGCAAGCCGCAGGGCTGGTCGGTCGAGGCCGTCATCGACATGGCCTCGGTCAACACCAACGACGCCAAGCGCGACGAGCACCTGAGCAGTCCCGACTTCTTCGACGTGGAGAAGCACCCCGAGATGACCTTCCGGTCCACGGGCGTCGAGATCGACGGCGACGATTACGTGCTAACCGGCGAGTTGACGCTGATGGGCGTCACCCGTCCCGTCGAGCTGGCCTTGGCGCTGAACGGCGAGATCACCGACCCGTGGGGCGACCACCGCGCGGGCTTCTCGGCAGAGGGCAAGCTGGACCGCCGCGACTTCGGCATGAGCTGGAACAAGGATATGGACAAGGGCGGCATCGTGGTGGGCAACGACGTCTCCATCTCCCTGGAGATCGAGGCCGTCAGGCAGTAGCGACATCTCCGGCGGTAAGCGAAGGGGCGGGCCATGGACGGCCCGCCCCTTCGCTGTTGTCGGCGGGGTCAGCGCACCATCAGCACGCGGCTGACGGCGGTCTCGCCGCCGGCGCGGGCCCGGACGAAGTAGACCCCCGAGGCGGCGCCGCGCCCGTCGTTGTCGCGGCCGTCCCAGGTCAGCACGTGCCCGCCGGCGGCGTGCTCGCCGCTGGCCAGGGTGCGCACGGCCTGTCCGCGGGCGTTGTAGACCGTGACCGTCAGGTCGCCGGCGTGGGGGAGGTTCAACGACAGGCGCGCATTCTCGCCGCCGGTGCGGTCGAGCTGACGCAGGTCGAGCCCCAGGATCGCGACGTCGACGCCGGTGGAGGTGCTCACGGTGAAGTCCCGCGCGTCGCTCATCAATCCCCACTCGAGGGTGTCGGCCGCGAAGGCGCGCCACCAGTAGGTCTGGCCGGGCGTCAGGCCGGGGACCTCGGCCTGGGCCTGGGCACCGACGGACGCCACGCCCTGGGTGGCGAACACTACGCTGGTCAGCTCGGGGTCGTCGTACACCCGGAATCCGTAGGTGACGGGATCGCCCTCGGGATCGGTCACCGTGCCGCAGGTCAGGGTGGCGGCGGCCGGGGTCTCGCCGCCGGGCGGCGGGTCGAGCAGGGCCGGCGCGGGCGGCAGCTGGTTGGACGAGCCGATGCCCTCGATGACCACGTCGTCCACGTACCAGCCGTCCTCGGTGACCGAGTAGTCGGTGTCCAGCTCGAAGCGCACCCGCACGGACTGGCCGGCGTAGGCGGCCAGATCGACCTCGACCTGGGTCCAGGCGCCCTGCAGGCCGGTGTAGGTACCCGCCGTGTTCCAGGCGCCGCCGTCGCCGGAGACCTTGACGTAGCCGTAGTCCCAGCCTTCCTCGATGTCGAAGCGATGCCAGAACGACAGGGTGCCGCCGGCGGGCACCGGGATGCCTGTGGTCAGGGTGGCCGAGGTCAGCGTCTCGTCGCTGTAATTCCCCGACGGGGAGTCCGTTAGCGACGTCGAGGGGGAATGGCTGTAGCTGCTGGTCAGGTTCCACTGCCCGGTCGCGGTCCACTGGGTGAAGGCGCCCTCGAAGTCGTCCGCGAAGAGGATCTGGGCCGAGCCGGCCGGATAGACCAGCTTCTGGTCGACCGTGCCGCCGTCCCAGGTGATCTGCGCCAGGACGGGCAGGGCGCGCCCGTCGGGACAGGCCGGATCGAGGGTCGCGGAGAAGGGGGCGGCGGAGAGATCCAGTGCGCCGCGGGCCGCGATGACGCCCAGCGCGCGCGACGTCTCGTGCAGCTGCAGGTACGGATCAGGCGTGGACAGGGTCACCACGACGTCTGACGCGTCGTCGACGACGCCCAGGTTCGACAGGTCGAAGGCCAGGCCCGCCGTCTCGCCGGGATCCAGGCGGCCGTTGCCGTCGCCGCCGACGACCACGGGCGCGCCCGCCCTCACGTACGCCCCGGCGCACATGATCTGGTAGAGCGACGGCCCCACGTTCTCGGCGAAGAGGGGGTCGCGGCGGCTCTCATCGGGCCAGAAACCGTCGTTGTTGCCGCCGATCTCGTTGCTGAAGGCGAAGCACTTGGGATGCTCGCCCTGGGCGCCGTAGACCCAGTCGAAGGAGCCGCCGTTGACCTCGTACAGCAGTTCCGGCGCCTGGCCGGGCTCGTAGCCGTTGTACTGGGTCATGATGCCGGCCATGTGCTGGAAGGTCGCCTCGTCGGGCGAGTCGGCTATGGTGTAGCCCCACGGGTAGAGGGTGAGGTTGCTGTAGGTGTGGAAGCTCTGCGCCGTGACGAAGGCGTGGGCGTTGACCAGGCCCATCAGGGCCTGCACCTCGGGCTCGCTGCCGGCGGAAGGCCCGCGATAGGTTTCGCTCCAGGGGTCGGTGCTGCTGCCGGGGCCCACCCACTCGTAGGGATAGTTGCGGTTGGGGTCGACGCCGTAGCTGCCGCCGCCGTTGTTGCGGCGGTTCTTGCGCCACATGCCGCCGCCGTTGGGATCGGTGGTCTCGTTGTAGACGACGCCGTCGGGGTTGACGATGGGCACCAGGTAGAGCTCACGGTTGTCCAGCAGCCAGGTGATCTCCGGGTCGTCGCCGTACTCCGAGCCCAGCATGTCGATGAGCATCAGCACGGTCTCCGAGGCCATGATCTCGCGGGCGTGGTGCATGCCGTCGAAGAGGATCTCGGGCTCGTCCGGCTCGTCGACCTCGGGATTGTCCGAGACGCGCACGCACCAGATGTCGCGCCCCTCGTGGCTGGTGCCGAGGCTCCACTTGGCGCTGACCACGTCGGGGTGGTCGAGGTGCATCTGGTCGAGCCAGTCGCCGGCCTCGCTGTAGGTGTGGAAGAGGCCGAAGTTGGGGCCCTTGGCGCGCGAGGCGTAGTGGGCCGCGAGGTCCTGGTGGACCGTGTCGTAGCGCAGGCCGGCGCCGTCCAGCCAGGACAGATCGCCGGGACGCGCCACGAGTTCCGCGTGGCTGCCCGGCTTGATCCGGACGATGTCCAGGCCGGGATTGGACCGCAGGGTCTCGATGGCGCCCGGGGAGTCCAGATGGACGCGGACCAGGGAGTACTTGTCGACGTCGGCGGCCAGGACGGTCGCGCCGGCGAGGCAGATGACGATCAGGACGGCAACCGGCATGACGTGCCGATTGCAAGCGAGGGCGAAGCGTCTCATTCCAGCCTCCAGGCGAGGGGGATAAGAGTGCGGCATCCGGGTCGAGTGGCGGGTGATCCAGTATAACACAAACCCCGGCGGCGGACCAGACATGAGAAACGCGCCCGCTCCTGCCGGAACGGGCGCGTCTTCGGCCGACGATGCCTTCTACTTCTTCCCGGCCTTCTTCTGCCGCGCGGCCTTGCGCGTCATCTTCTTGACCTCGTCGCAGGTCTTCTGCACGGCGCCCACCGAGTGGCGGAAGAGCTTCTTCTCGTCGGCGGTCATCTTCACGGAGATGATCTTCTCCACGCCGTCCTTGCCCACGACGCAGGGCACGCCCACGTACAGGCCCTTCACGCCGTACTCGCCCTCGAGCAGGGCGCAGACGGGGATGATCTTCTTCTTGTCGAAGATGATGGCCTCGAGCATCTCCAGGGCAGACCAGGCCGGGCTGACGAACGCCGAGCCGCTGCCCAGCAGGCCCACGACCTCGCCGCCCGCCTTGCGCGTGCGGTCCTCGATCTTCTTCAGCTGGGTCTTGTTCACGAACTGCTCCACCGGCATGCCGGCCACGCGGCAGCAGCTGCGGATGGGCACCATCGTGTCGCCGTGGCCGCCGAGCACCATGGCCTCGACGTTCTCCACCGACACGCCGGCCTCCTTGGCCACGAAGTAGCGGTAGCGCGCGCTGTCGAGGACGCCGGCCATGCCGAACAGCTTGTTCTTGGGCAGGTCGAGCTGCTGGGAGAGCCGGTAGACGATGGCATCGAGCGGATTCGCGATGGAGATGACCGTGGCCTTGGGGCAGTAGCGCTTGATGCCCTTGGCGACCTCGTCGGTGATCGACAGGTTGATCGTCAGCAGTTCCTCGCGCGTGGGCATCGACCCGTCGGGACGGCGCGTGCGCGGCACGCCCGCGGTGTTGATGACGTACTGGGCGCCCTTGAGCGCGCTGAAGTCCTTCGACGCGACGTAGTCCACGTCGCTGCGGATCACCGGCGAGCCCTCGACCACGTCCAGGCACTTGCCCTCGGCCAGGGCGGGGGGCTTGATGTCGACCAGGCCGACCTCGCGGGCCAACCTGCGTTCGACGATCTCCGCCAGCAGCACGCCGCCGATCTGGCCGCCGCCCACGAGTCCGATCTTGTTCACCATCGGGGTACTCCTTGCTAGAGGTAGACGAAACACGCCGGACGTGTCCGGCTCGGGTCCCGGTTGGATGCTCAGGCGAATGTAGTGTTCTGATGCGCGGGTTTCAACGCGAAATTCTAGCCGAACAACCCCTCTACCGCGATCCGCGACCAGTCCTCGAAGCTGCCGCCGTTCGGCCCGTCGCCCGGACAGGTCATGCCGGGCAGGTGCGCCGCCGGCACCCAGCGCGCCTGGTGCGGCTCGGCCTGGGCCATGACCGTCGCCAGCAGCGCCTCGTCGTCGCCGTCGAGACTGTCCAGACGGATGCGGAACACCACGCCGAAGTGCACGCTGCTGACGTCCTCGCGGTCGGAGTTGATGTAGCCCGCGGGGGAGAGATCCTGTCCGTCGACGCGCAGGCCCGTCTCCTCCACCAGCTCGCGCAGGGCGCTGACGCGCAGCAGGCCCTGCTCGGCGATGTCGGGGTCGTCGCGGTCCAGCGGCTCGATGTGGCCTCCGAAGCCCACCGACCACAGGCCGCCCAGGCGCCGTTCGGTGTGCCTGGCGAGGCGCTGGTAGCAGAGCACGTGCGTGTCGGCGCCCTCGCCGCGCGTCAGCACCAGGTAGGGGATGATCTGCTTGTAGTGGGAATCCTGTTCCATGTGCGCACGCTCGGCGAAGAACATGCGGGGTTGCAGGACGTCCAGGTCCACCGCGCTCCGGGGCAGGAACCCCTGCGGGCTCAGGCCCGGAAACAGATGCTTGCGTTCGACGACCAGGATGCTGCGCACGGGAATCTCCTCTTGCCGGTCAGTTGCGAAGGCTCGTCGTGGCCTGCAGGTACGCATCGCGGTTGCGGGTGCGCGGGTGCCCGCTCATGTCGTAGCGCCCGATCTCGTTGTTGGCCCGCACGATGCGCTCGTCGGTGGGCGGATGGGTGCTCAGCCAGCCCGCGAAGCCGCCGGGACCCGCGCCGTGCAGGGCGACCAGCTTCTCGAAGAAGCGGACCGTCCCGGCCGGGTCGTAGCCAGCGGCCACGGCGTACTTGACGGCGAACTGGTCGGCCTGGAACTCGTGTTCGCGGCTGTTGCGCATCATGAACAATCCCGCGCCCAGCCCGGCGAGCTGTCCCCAGGCCTCGCCCTCCTCGCCCAGCAGCAGCTCCGCCGCCAGGGATATGCCCATGGCGTTCTGGATCGCGCGGACCGAGTGGCGGCCGACCACGTGCCCGGTCTCGTGGGCCAGCACGCAGGCCACCTCCGCCTCGTCGTCGGCCAGGGCCAGCAGGCCGGTGGTCACGTAGATGAAGCCGCCGGGGGCGGCGAAGGCGTTGACGATGTCGCTCTCGAGCACCGTGAAGGTGTACTGCACGTCCTTGCGGTCGCTACGGGCGGCGACGCGGGAGCCGATCTGCTGGATGTAGGTGGCCAGGGCCGGATCGTCCGCCACGGGGTATTCCTGCCGGATGCCCGTATCGGTCTCCCGGCCCATCTGGATCTCGGTGCCCGTGTCGATCAGGATCAGGCTCTGTTCCCCCTGGGGGCCGGTTGTGGCGCAGCCGGCGATCAATGTGATAGACGCCAGCAGAAGCAGGTCACGCATGGTCTTCACGACAGCCTCCTAGGGAAGAAACGCCTTCACGTCGCCCAGCTTGCGCGGCAGGTATTCCTCGATGACGTAGTTGAGCCCGTGCTTGGCCAGCGCCTGCTGCTCGGCGCGGACCCCCATCTTGATCATCTGCAGCAGCGCCATTTGCCACGGCTTGTGGTGCAGGATGAACGGGTCGTTCTTCAGGGCGTCCCTGGCCCGCTTGACGTCGACGTCCTTCAGGGGATGCGTGGGCAGCTCGTAGTCGACGATGTCCTGGGGCGTGATGCCCAGGAAACGCGCCCGCGGCACGCAGAAGTACTCGTTCAGGTGCGCCGCGTTGCCGCTGCCCACCTTCAGGGTGCGGTAGATGTTGGAGAAGCCGTAGGGATCGCCGTCCACGAAGACGTAGACGGGGATCTTCTTCTCGTCCGACAGGCGCCGCACGAAGCGCCGGCAGGCCCGCGTGGGCACGCCGCCCAGGGAGATCAGCACGCAGTCGGTCTGCTTCCAGTAGTTGTGCTTGACCAGGCGCTGGAACATGCCCGCGGTCTCGATGCAGAGGATGAATCTGGCATCGGTCTCGAAGCCGAGATGTTCC
This sequence comes from bacterium, assembly GCA_018814885.1. NCBI lineage: Bacteria > bacterium. The sequence continues at coordinate 7,352 of JAHIYU010000021.1, forward strand.
ACGGAGATCGGGATCGAGTAGGCGCCGCTGCCGAACTTCGTGCAGTCGATCCTCAACTCCTCGCCCGTGTCGCGGTCGTGGTCGATCACCACCAGCCGGCCCGCCACGTCGCCGCCCTTCTCCTCGGGGACGAAGCCCAACTGCTCGCGGTTGACCGAGAAGAAGGCCTCCACGTCCTCCATCACCGCGTCCGACTCGGGCTGCTCGCTGAAGCGCGCCTCCTGCCAGTTCTTGCTGACGTAGTAGGCCTCTCGCTTGGTGGCGATGTCGTCGGTCCGCACCAGTTCCTGCGACAGCGACATCATCTTGAGCGTCTGGGCGAAGGTCTTGACCGTGCTGACGGTCAACGTGCGCTCCTTGTTGCGTCCCTTCAGCTCGAAGTAGCCGACCTTGGGCTGGTACTTGACGTTCTGCAGGGAGCGCACCGGGAAGCGCAGCGACGGTTTGCGACCCTCGAGGATGCTGGTGCGCACCACGCCGGCCTCTTCCTTGATGCGCTTCAGCAGGGACGTGCCCGAGACGGGCGCCGGCTTGGGCGCGGCGCCGACCGCCGGTTTCGCCTTCGGTCCGGCTTTCGCCTTCGGCCGGGCCTGCGGTTTGCCGGCCGTGGTCTTCTTATTGCCCGCGCTCTTGCGCGGCGGCTTCGCGGCGTCGAAGTCCAGCTCGGCCTGCTGCTTCCTCTCGGGTGTCTCAGGCACGGATGTCTCCTGTTGCCAAGTTGTAGAGCGCGCCGAATTTGTGGCGCAGATAGTCGACGAAGGGCCGGCTGTCGAGGGTGCGGCCGGTGGCCAGCCGGCAGAGCTCGCCGGCCGTGTGCCGGCGGCCGTGGACATGGATCTTGTCGCGCAGCCAGTGCTGCAGGGGCAGCAGTTCGCCGCGCTCGATCTTTCCGTCGAGATCGGACAGCTCGGCGCTCGCCGACGCGAAGAGCTGGGCCGCGTAGATGTTGCCCAGGGCGTAGGTGGGGAAGTAGCCGAAGAGTCCGAACGACCAGTGGATGTCCTGCAATACGCCCTCGGCGTCGTTGCGCGGGGTCACGCCCAGGTCCTCGGTCATGCGCTCGTTCCACTGGCCGGGCAGGTCGTCGATGCCGATGTCTCCGCGCAGCAGGGCGCGTTCCAGCTCCATGCGCAGGATGATGTGCAGGTTGTAGGTGACCTCGTCGGCCTCGATGCGGATCGGTGTCGGGCGCACGATGTTGACGGCGCGGTAGAAATCGCCGGGCCCGAGGTCGTCGAGCGCGCCCGGAAAGAACCCATGCAGCTGCGGCATCAGCCAGGTGACGAATTCCAGGCTCCGCCCGATCTGGTTCTCCCACAATCGCGACTGCGATTCGTGCATGCCCAGGCTCACCGCCTCGCCGAGCGGAAGCCCGGCCTCCTCCATCGACAACCCCTGCTCGTACAGCCCGTGGCCGCCCTCGTGGATCGTGGAGTAGAGCGACTTGGCGAGGTCGCGCTCGTCGTAGTGGGTGGTCAGGCGCACGTCGCGCGCGCCCACGCCCGTGGTGAACGGGTGCGTCGACCTGTCCAGCCGTCCCGCCTTGAAGTCGAAGCCCATGGCTATGAGCACGCGGTGGCTCAGGGCGATCTGGGCCGGCTCGGGGAAGCGGCGCCGCGACAGGGCGTCGTCGTGCGGCCCGGTCTCGCCGATGGCGGTGACCAGCGGTTTCAGCTGCGCGCGCAGGTCGGCGAAGATCGCGGCGACCTCGGACGTGTCGGCGCCCGGCTCGAATTCGTCGAGCAGGGCGTCGTAGGGCTCGTTCGCGTAACCCAGGGCTTCGGCCTGGCGACGGCGCAGCTCCAGCACCTCGGCGAGCAGGGGGCTGAAGAGGGCCCAGTCGTCGTTCTCGCGCGCCCGGGCCCAGGCCTGCTGGGCGAGCGTGGTCACGCGCGCCAGCTCGGTCACCAGCTCGCGCGGCACCTTCACCGCGCGGTCGCGGTCGCGGGTCGTCTCGCGGATGTTCGCCGCGCGCGCCTCGTCCAGCTCGGACGCGGCCAGTTCCGCCAGCAGGTCGCCCAGCTCGACGCTCACGGTGCGGTCGTGCACCAGTCCGCTCAAGAGCGCGCGCGCCTCGGCCCGCGAGGCCAGTCCGTCGACGGGCATATAGGTTTCCTGGTCCCAGGACAGCAGACCCTGCGCCGAATTCAGGGCGCGAATCTCCGCCATGTGCTCCCGATATCGTTCATATGCTTTCGGCATCCGCAGTTCTCCCCCCACTGCTGGTTACATCTTGCGGCTTCGTTCGAGCGTATCGGTCAGGGCGACGATTATCTCCTCCCGGTCCCGCTCGGCGAGTCCGAGCATGTCGCGCAGCGCGTCGCCGATGTGCGGTATGTATTTCTGGATGTACGACTGCTTCTTCAGCGCCTCGCTTTCCCGCACGCGTCGCCGGACGTGCCGGTGCAGCTGCCGTCCGGCCTCCTGCAGGGCCAGCTTGATCTCCTTGACGATCTCCGGGTAGTGGGCCACGGCCTCCTTGCTCTCCGAGGTGAAGGGCACCCACACCGAGGCCATGTGCACCAGGATCACCAGCGGCCCCGACGGCAGGGCGCCCCTGGCCTGCTGCAGCCCGTAGCTCCGCCACTTGTTGGCCAACACCGCCTTGTGGATGGCGCAGGCCGAGGCCTGGTAGAGCAGGGGTACCCGGTTGGCGTAGCGCAGCATCTGCGCCGGCTCCTCGGCGGGCAGGCGTCCCCCGTAGGCCAGTCCCACCTCGATCTGGAAGGGATTGCCCCTGTACACCGCGGGGGGGCGCGTGACGGCGGTGGTGAACTCGCAGTCGAAGCCCTGCCGCAGGCCGGCCAGGATCAATTCCGAGCCGATGGGCGAGAGGCAATCGGTGGGCGGATTGGGGATACGGGTGTCGTTGACGGCGTCCAGCAGGGCCTGCACGTCGTCGCGATCCATGTACCGCGTGGATTTGCGCGGCGGCATGCCGGCCTTCTCCAGGATCTGCGAGCAGGTCTTGGGCCCCACGCGGCAGAACTCCTTGCGCAGGAATCCACCGATATTGCGCTGCTTGCTCTCCTTGAGCATGCGCAGCATCATGCCCAGCTCCACGCCGTAGGGATGGGGCTGGATCTCGCTCGTTTCGACGGGCAGTTCCGACGCGGCGCGCGGATAGATTATCTCCTCGCCGCGCGGCGAGCGGTAGACGAGCCTCACGTGGGGGTTGGCGACGGCGGTCTGGCGCAGGTAGGTGTCGACCGAATGCTGGCCTCGCTTGTAGGAGCCGGTCAGCTCGATCTCCACGCGCGTGCCGTGGGCCTGCTCCCAGTCCAGCTCCTCGTCCTGCTGGACGACGGGTTCGTTCTTCTTCATGTCCAGGATCAGCTCGAAGCGGTGGGCCAGGGGCTGCTGCTGGGTGCGGCTGACGATCACCACCGGCTTGCCGGTGGTGAGCTGGCCGTACATGCCGGCGGCCGAGATGCCGATGCCCTGCTGGCCTCGGCTCTGGCGCAGGCTGTGGAACTTGGACCCGTAGAGCAGCTTGCCGAAGATGCGCGGCACCTGCTGGCGGACGATGCCGGGGCCGTTGTCCTGGACCACGACCCGGTAGCGCTCCTCCTTGACAGGCGCCACCGCGCCCTTGCGCCTGCCGGCCTTCGGCTTGTCGCCGTTCAGCTCCAGGGCGACGGGTTCGTCGTCCTTGCCGTTGTCTCCGTTGCGCCTGCCGTTGCCGTTGGCGGCGGCCACCGGCTCGATCTCGATCAGGATCTCCGGCAGGATGCCGGCCTCCTCGCAGGCGTCCAGGGAGTTGTCGACCGCCTCCTTGATGGTCGTCAGCAGGGCCTTGGCCGGCGAGTCGAAGCCGAGCAGATGCCGGTTCTTGGTGAAGAACTCGCTGATGGATATCTCGCGTTGCTTGCTGGCCATGCTCTGGGCGGTGGCTCTGGCGTGGGTTTTTCTGGTTGCGGGCATCTGGCTCCATCCCTTCGGGCCCGGAATTGGCGGCGACAGACAGATAGACTACAGGTCGGGACGCGGGAGATCAAGAATTCGCGGCAAAGCAACGATTCTCGGGACACGTCGTCAGAGGCTGTCAACGGAACATGGCCTTCAGATCGCCGAAGGATGATGTCTCGGCCGGCACGATCTGGTCCGTGCAGGAGAAGGTCAGCAGGTAGGCGCCGGCGCCCTCGCTCTGCACCTCGTGGAAGGCGTCCACGGCCAGGTAGTAGGTTTGTCCGGCGCCGGTCAGGTTCCGGTGGATCAATTCCTCGGCCCCTTCCACGCCGGCCCCGTCGGCGAACGCCACGCACTGCGAGCCGGGTTCGCAGCCGTCGAAGAGCCAGATGGCGGCGTCGAAGAAATGCTCCGAGATGCCGGCCGTCACCTCGGCGCTGTCCGACAGGGAGACCGCGTACCACTGTTCCCCGCCCCGCTCCAGGTAGGTGGCGCAGGCGTCGGCCAGCAGCTGGTTGGGCTGTGCGAACAGGTTGCCGTCGAGGCCGACGGGCTCCTCGCCGCAGACGACCGCCACGGCGTCGCCGCAGACGCCCGGCGGCGGCCCCGAGGCGTAACCGTGCAGGTCCACCGCGAACGGCCCCTCGGCTCCCAGGTAGCCGTCGACGATCAGGACATACGGTTCGGCGCGCGACGGCAGGTTCACCACGAACTCGCTGCTGTGCCAGGCGGCACAGGAATCGCTGTCGCAGTCGGTGAGCAGGAAAAGGTCCAGGTCCACCTCTGCGTCGAGGCGCACGTGCAGGTTCACGTCCTGCTGGACGTCCAGCAGATAGACGGCTTCCGGACCGGTCTCCTGCCAAGCCACGCAGGCGTAGCCAGCGACCGCGGACGCGCCGCCGGTGGTGTCGCCGGACTGCGTCTCGTCGGTGGCCAGGGTCACGACGAGCGTGGGGGCGCCCCCGCAGGGCGGGATCTCGCCCCGTGGTGCCCGGAACGCCGGCCGGGCGGGCGCCGGCTCGTCCTTGGGCACGGCGAAGGGGAGGGGGGCGGCGGGGGACGTCGCGGACCACGAGAGGATCAGCATCGCCGCGACGAGCAAGGATGGAATGAATCTCATGACAGCCGCCCGTGTCCCTGTTGCCCTTGCGTCGGTTTTCGCCGGGGCGATCTTGCAAATGATCCAGGCTTGAAGCACATTAGAATCCGTCCGAACCTGGAAACCCGTATCTCGATCAAGAATAAACCAAGGTCGTTCCATGTCCCAGAAGATCTTCCTCATCGCCGCGGCCCGTCCCAACTTCATGAAGATCGCGCCGATCTGGCGAGTTCTGGTGAAGGCCGAAGGTCTCGAGCCCGTCCTGATCCATACTGGCCAGCACTACGACATGAACATGTCGGACGTGTTTTTCGCCGATCTCGGCTTGCCCCGCCCGAACCTGCACCTTGGCGTGGGCAGCGGCAGCCACGCCGAGCAGACCGCCGGCGTGATGCTCAAGCTCGAACGCATCTGCCGCGAGGACCGGCCGGCCCTGGTGCTCGTCGTGGGCGACGTGAACGCTACCATGGCCGCGGCGATCACGGCCAAGAAGCTGTGCATCCCCGTGGCGCACGTGGAGGCGGGGCTGCGCAGTCGCGACTGGACCATGCCCGAGGAGGTCAATCGCATCCTGACCGACGCGGTGGCCGACCTGCTCTTCACGCCGTCCCAGGATGCGGACGATAACCTGCGCGCCGAAGGCGTGGCAGAGGAGCGCATCAAGCTGGTCGGCAACGTCATGATCGACAGCCTCGTCAATGCGGTGAAGAAATCGCGGGCTCTGGCCAAGCATGCCGATTTCGGACTCGATTCCCGCGGCTACGGCCTGGTCACGCTGCACCGGCCGGCCAATGTCGACGATCCGGCCTCGCTGCGCAGGCTCTGCGACGGCCTGGATGCGCTGGGCACGCCCCTGATCTTTCCAGTCCACCCGCGCACACGCAAGGTCATGGCGGCCAACCGGCTATCGGACCGATTCGCGGGCGACGACTCGCAGGTCACTCTCACCGAACCGATGGGTTACGACGACTTCCTCAATCTCACAATGCACGCCCGCTTCCTGCTCACCGATTCCGGCGGCATTCAGGAGGAGACCACCTATCTGGGCATCCCCTGCCTGACACTACGGCCCAACACCGAGCGGCCCATCACCATCGATGTGGGGACCAACGAGCTGGCCACGCTGGATTCCCTGCCGGGACAGGTTGCGCGCATCCTCGCCGGCGAATGGAAAAAGGGACGGGTGCCCGATCTCTGGGACGGCGAGACCGGGACGCGCATCGTCGCGATCCTGCGGACCTGGCTGGGTGCCCGGGCCTGAGCGCCCCGGGCCCGACCGATGCCGTAATTTCTTTAATGCTATCGTGATTCCCGCCGATACGCTTTTTGACGAGTCGCCGTTGCACGTCATTATACATTGGCTTTCAAGCCGGGGTGTTCTATCATTCTCGGACACTTGACGCGACGACGGGGTTTTGCCGGGGCTGCCATCCCCGAGTGGAAATCTCTGCTGTCTTCACCGTGAAAACCGGAAACGGGGATCACCGCATGTTCAATGACAAGACCCTGATGATCACGGGCGGTACGGGCTCCTTCGGCAATGCCGTGCTCCGCCGGTTCCTGGATACCGACATCGGCGAGATCCGCATATTCAGTCGAGACGAAAAAAAACAGGACGATATGCGGCACCTGTATCAGAGCGACAAGATCAAGTTCTACATCGGCGATGTCCGCGATCTGGCCAGCCTGCGTTGCGCCATGCGGGGGGTTGATTACGTCTTCAGCGCCGCCGCCCTCAAGCAGGTCCCGTCCTGCGAGTTCTACCCCATCGAAGCAGTTCGCACCAACGTACTGGGGACCGACAATACCCTCAAGGCGGCCATCGATAACAAGGTCCGCAGCGCCATCGTCCTGAGTACCGACAAGGCTGTCAATCCCATCAACGCCATGGGCATCTCCAAGGCTCTCATGGAGAAGGTGGCGATCGCCCAGTCGCGGAACCTGGCTCCCGATGAAACGACGATCTGCGTGACCCGTTACGGCAATGTCATGGCATCGCGGGGGTCGGTGATCCCCCTGTTCGTCAGCCAGATCAAGGCCGGTCAGCCGCTGACCGTCACCGATCCCGAGATGACCAGGTTCATGATGTCTCTCGAGGACGCCACCAATCTTGTGCTCTTCGCACTCGAAAAAGGCAACTCCGGGGACACGTTCGTGCAGAAGTCTCCCGCGGCGTCCCTCGGTCAACTCGCCGGCGTCCTGACGGATATCTTCGCATCCGACGTCCCTGTCCAGATCATTGGCACGCGCCACGGCGAGAAGAAGCACGAGGCGCTGCTCAATCGCGAGGAGATGATCCGGGCGAGGGATCTGGGCCGGTATTACCAGATCTCCTCGGACACCCGGGATCTGAATTACGAGCTCTATTTCGAGAAGGGCGAGCAGAAGGTATCCCGGGAAGAGGACTACACCTCGGAAAACACGACCCAGCTGAGCGACGACGAGCTCAAGGCGATGCTGCTGGACCTCGACTACATCAAGCAGGAACTGGGAGCTTGAGGGGATGACGCGCAAAGTACTGGTCACGGGCGCGGCCGGGTTCATCGGCCGCAATCTCTGCCTGGCCCTCGGCCGCCTGCCGGACACGGTCGTTCACGGGTTGGACATCGAAGACGACCCCGCCGATCTGGAGGATCTGATCCGGGAGGTCGATTGGGTCTTCCACCTGGCCGGCGTGAACCGCCCGGAGGATCCCGCCGAATTCCGCGAGGGCAACGTCGATCTGACGTCCCGCCTCCTCGATCTGCTGAAGGCCGACGGCCGGCGCGTACCCGTGGTCTTCACCTCCTCGATCCAGGCCGAGCGCGACAATCCCTACGGCGTCAGCAAGAAGGCGGCGGAGGATATCCTGGCCCGGCACGGCCGGGAAAACGACTCGCCCGTCTTCATCTACCGGCTGCCCAACGTCTTCGGCAAATGGTCGCGGCCCAACTACAACACCGTGGTGGCGACCCTCTGCCACAACATTTCCCGCGGTCTGCCCGTCCAACTCAGCGACCGATCGAACGTGATCCACTTCTGCTACGTCGACACCGTGGTCCGCACTTTCATTTCCCTGATGGACAGCGAGGCGTTCGATACCTCGCGGCAATACCACGAGCTGGACGAGACCTTCGAGATCACCCTGGGGGACCTGCACGACCTCATCGTCTCGTTCCGCGACGCGCGCGCCCGGGCCATCGTGCCCGATTTCTCGGACGATCTGACGCGCTACATGTACTCGACCTACCTGTCCTTCCTCGATGCCGGCGATTTCTCCGTCCCGGCCGAGATGAGGACCGACGACCGCGGCTGGCTCTTCGAGCTGGTGCGTTCCCCCGGTTTCGGCCAGATCTTCGTCTCCCAGACCAGGCCGGGCATCACGCGCGGCGACCACTACCACGACACCAAGGTGGAGAAGTTCTGCGTGATCCGGGGCCGGGGCGTCATCCGGTTGCGCAAGCTGGGGGAGGAGGAGATCGTCGCGTACGAGGTCTCGGATGAGAAGATCGAGATCGTGGACATCCCGCCCGGCTACACGCATTCCATCGAGAACTGCGGCGGGCACGACATGATCACCATCTTCTGGGCGAACGAGATCTTCCGGCCCGAGGCTCCGGACACTTACTGGGAGAAGGTCTGACGTGGAGAAAATCAAGGTTCTGACGGTGGTCGGCACGCGCCCCGAGATCATCCGGCTCTCTCGCGTGATGTCCGTGCTGGACGAGGTGACCGAGCATGTCATCGTCCACACCGGCCAGAACTACGACTACGAGCTGAACGAGATCTTCTTCGACGAGCTGGGCATCACCAGGCCGGCGATCTTCCTGGATGCCGCGGCCGAGACCGCCGCCGAGACAATCGGCAACGTCATCGCCAGGTCGGATGCCGTATTCAAGGCGGAGCGGCCGGACGCGATGCTCGTCCTGGGCGACACCAACAGCGCCCTGTCCGTCATCGCGGCCAAGCGCCTGAAGATCCCGGTCTTCCACATGGAGGCGGGCAACCGCTGCTTCGACATGCGCGTGCCCGAGGAGATCAATCGTCGCATCGTGGACCACGTGAGCGACTTCAACCTCACCTACTCGGAGCACGCCCGGCGCTACCTCATCGCCGAGGGCCTGCCGCAGGACCGGATCATCAAGACCGGCTCGCCCATGAAGGAGGTGCTGGATCACCACGCCGCGGCGATCTCGGCTTCGGACGTGCATGACCGCCTCGGCCTCGCCCGGGGCGCATACTTCACCGTCAGCATGCACCGGGAGGAGAACGTGGACGACGAGGTCCACCTCGACAGCCTAGTCGACGCCCTGAACGGCGTCGCGGAGAGGTACGACCAGCCCCTGGTCTTCTCCGCCCACCCGCGGACGAGCAAGCGGCTGGAAGCGCGGGGCCTGAACCTCGATCCCCGGATCCGCGTCATGCCTCCCCTGGGCTTCATCGACTACGTGGCCCTGCAGAAGGACTCCCGCTGCACCCTCTCGGACAGCGGCACCATCACCGAGGAGTCTTCCATCCTCGGCTTCCCGGCCATCACCATCCGCCAGGCCCACGAGCGGCCGGAGGGCATGGACGAGGGCGTCCTGGTCATGAGCGGCATCCGCAAGGAGCGGGTCCTGCAGGCGATCGAGCTGACGCTCTCCCAGTTCGAGCGTTTCGGCCCCTGCCGCATCCCGGACGACTACGACGTGGATCAGGTCTCCTGGAAGGTCGCCAAGATCATCCTGAGCCACATCGATTTCGTGAACCAGAAGATCTGGCTGAAACGGCTGGACACCTGACGCCGACCGGCGCCGCAGGATCTCATCGCCCGGAGGACTGTACCATGCCATTGCGCGTCGTCATGGCCGAATCGTCGGACATCTACCACGATTACCGCGTGCAGAAGGAAGCCGTGTCCCTGGCCGGTTGCGGGTACGACGTGACAGTCCGTGGTTTCCGCGGCGCGTGGCAGGCGCCGGCGGGTCAGACCTTCCCCTTCCGCCTGTACACCTTGCCGGTGTTTTCCCGCAGGTACAGGTTCCTCCGCAACCTGGCCGGGCTGGTGAACGTGGCCATCATCAATCTCATCCTGCTCTTCACGCGCGCGGATTTCTATCACGCCCACAATACCATGTTCCTGGTCGGCATGTACCTGTCGAGCAGGCTGCACGGGGGGCGGTTCGTCTACGACGCACACGAGGTGCAATGGGAAGCCTCGCGGCTGGCGGCCTGGCTCGAAGCGCGGTTCATCCACGAGGCCGAGGGATTGATCAACGCCTCCCAGGGGCGGGCGCGGGCGGTTGGCGAGCGGTTCGGTATCCCGCTGGAACGGTTCACCATCGTCTCCAACTATCCCCGGCTCGAGGGGGAGCAGCCGGCGCCGACCGCCGCCCGCGAAGAGGGGCCGCTGCGGATGATCTTCAGCGGAGGCTACAACCTGAACGGGAATCGTCTCGATCTCCTGCTCGAAGCCTTGCGCCGGGTACCGGGCGTCGACCTGTATCTGCTGGCCTTCGGCTACCAGGACAGCGAGGAGGTCCTCAAGCGCAAGGTCGACGAACTGGGGCTCCAGGACAGGGTCCGTTTCGTGCCTCTGGTCAATCCCAGCGAGGTCATCCCCACCATCTCCCGATACGACGTGGCGGTGAACCTGCTGACCAACCCCTTCGACGAACTCAACGTCCGTTACTGCAGCACCAACAAGATGTACGAGTACCTCGCCGCGGGTCTGCCCATCCTGAGCTCAGATCTCGATGCCTTCGTCGAGGAGTTCGTCGAACCGGGCGCCGCCGTCGCCGTGGACGCCGACGACGTGGAATCCATCGTCAAGGGCTTGCATGCGCTGACCGATAACCCTGATGACCTGCCGGTCATGAAGGACAAGGCCAGGGAGCTGTCGCGTACGCGCTACAACTGGGGAACACAGGAAGAGAAGTTGCTAGAGATGTACAGGGACCTCGCCCGGAACGGTTGACGCCTCCGGGGCCCCGTACGGACGGAGCGGCGAAACGGAAAGACATGCATCCGGATCTCGATCGGTTCAACATACAGAACTACGACCTCTTCGACGTGAAGGTCACGGCGTTCGACACGCCCGACCTGATGCGCTTCTTCGAGGCCTGCATAGAGGAGGGCGGGCAGGCCGTCTGCTACGGCTACAGCCTGACCGTTTTTGAGAGATTCGTTCACATGCCGCAGCTCCCGAAAATCGCCAACAGGTTCGAGATCATGGCTCCGGAGGGCCGGGGCTTCTATCTGTTGTGGCGCATGTTCGGCGTGCCCCTGCGGTCGGACGATTCCTTGCCCGAGATAACCGAGTCGCTGCTCGAGCTGGCAGACGCCCGCGGATTCTCGGTCATGCTGTTCGGTACCGACGAAGTTTCGAACCGGATCGCCTCCGACCACATTCGAGCCCGCTTCCCCGGGGCGAAGGTCCTGCCAGGCATGCACGGGTTCTACCGTCCCGAAGAAGAACAGGCCGTGGTGAGGTTGATCAACGAGCGCAATCCCAACATCCTCCTGATCGGCATGTCATCGCCCAAGAAGGAGGAGTTCGTGCATCGCTATCGGCATGAGCTGAAGGCCTCCGTACTGGCTCCCGTCGGTGGCACCATCGATATCCTGGCCGGCAAGACAAAGCCGATCCCGCGGCTCGTAAAGAAGCTCAGCCTAACCTGGCTCTATCGTTTCTTCCAGGAGCCGAGACGTCTGTACGATCTTCTCTTCGCAGCAGGTCTGAGGGTGCTCTTCGGACTCATCCCGCGGCTGTTTTGGGAGTCGGTGGTGCGTAGGAACGATTCCTTCTCGATCCCGGACTACTACACCCGCAAGGGGAAACGGAAGGGCTAGCGCGGCGGTCCGGCCGCCCGCGCCACGGGGTTCATCAAACCTGAGGAGTACTTGTCTTGATCTACGTTGTGCTGGGAATGCACAAGTCTGGTACGACACTGATATCGCAGATCCTCCACCATTCGGGCATAAACATGGTCGACGATCTGGACGAGTCGATCTCGTATGACAAGGGTAACAAGTACGAGCGGCAGACCATTCTCCACCTGAACATGGAGATCCTGGGCGTGCGGGATTACCAGGTGATCGATCTCGCAGCCCCGACACGACTGGAGATCTCGGCGGATCAGCAGGCGCGGATGAACCGGATCGTGAAGGACAACGCCGCCCGGTACGGGGATTGGGGCTTCAAGGATCCGCGTACCTGTCTGGTCTATCCGCTGTGGAGCAAGTCCCTGCCCGAGCACAAGGTGATCGTGGTCTACCGTCATCCCAGCCAGCTCTGGAAGCGTTTCGCCGGACACAGCCTGCTCGGCAGCTACAAGATGCCCTTTTCCGCATGGAAGTACATGATTCGCTGGCACGAACATAACATGAATATTCTCAGATACTTGCGTTCGACTTCGTGTGAATACCTGGTTCTCTCGTACTCGGAACTGATGCAGAGCGACGAGGAGTTCGAGCGATTGCAGCGATTCGTGGGCCGTAAACTCGTTGACCGCCGCCGCAAGGATCTCTTCCGCAGTCGCAACCGCGCCAATCTCCTGCTCATGGTTGCCGAGAGGATGTTGAAATGGAACCGCGGCCTCAGCGTGGACGAGATCCTGGCGAGACTCGATGAGTATCGCCGGTGATGCAGGTGGGAGTTCCTGGCGCTCCGTAGCTCTGCCTTGACACCCTAACTGTATGTTGTTATACTGATTACTCTCTTGAACAGCTTTTCTTCCTTCACTCCAACTCCGGGAGTCAGGTACGAGTTCTTGCTAAAGCATGTCATAGCCGTGACGATGGCATAGATGTGGCAAGAGATGTATTTTGTTCCCGGGGCTTGACATCCCCTTCCGGCGACGCAGGGGGCGTGCTTCGGCCGTCGTGCTTGGCGCCCCGCATAGCCCAGTCGGGTTCGATGGAGTGAGGACGTACCTAAATTGAGCAAGATTATGTCAGCCATGCGCAAGAAGTCGGGGCAGGGACTCGATCTTGAGTTCAAGCTAAAGACCCTCGACAGCGGGGATCTGTTTCCCAAGCCGCCAGGGGCGCAGATGGCGGAGTTCGAACGTCTCGCCAACTCCATGATAGCGATGCTCGGTGGCGCATCGGGGATTGTGGTCACCTTCGCGAGTTCCATCAAGGGCGAAGGAAACAGCTATGTTTCCTTCAACGTAGCCCGACATCTCTCGATTATCCTCGACGTGCGCGTGGCCTGGATCGACGCCAACTTCATCTCGCCGCTCAGGAAACCCATCGACAGCCCTGTGGATTTCAGGAACCTTCTGCTGGATCCGCAGCTCGCCGACAAGCTGAAAGGAACCGGTCAAATGGCCGTTATTCCTCACGGTAACCGGCCAATGAAGCAAACGGATATCCTGCTCAGCAACCGTTACCTGGATCTTCTGGAACAGTTGAACAAGGACTTCGCCTTCACGATCATCGATGCGCCCCCGATCACGCAGTCCATCGATGTAGGGCATATCGCCAAGCCGACAGCCGGTCTGGTGATCGTCGTTGAAACCCGGCGGCTCAAGCACGAGATCATCCTGCGCAACATCGAGGACATGCGTAACCAGGGCGTCAACGTGATCGGTACCGTTCTGAACAAGCGGACCTTCGACATACCCGATTTTCTCTACCGGAGAATCGTCGGCGTGTGAGTACCCAAGTCGTCGGTACGGGAAGCCCGGCGAAAGAGATCTTGATGGTTGCCGCCCGACAAATCGGGGGACATTATAGCAGCCGGTGGCCCGTTGGATCCAGACGCCCGCTCGCTCGTCCGTGTTCGGCAAGGAGGCTCGTGATCTTGCTCGGCTCAGCCACTCAACCCGAAAATGCCGTACGGCAAGTCTGGCGGCTGGCTCTCCCGGCCCTTTTCCTGGTGTCTGCCGGTATCTGCCTGACGGCCGGTGGCTGTGCCTCCAGCAGTTTCCGTTCTGTGAACACTGAGATGCAGCCGTTCACGCCGGAGGAACAGCTGGCATGGGACCAGGCGAGCACCGCCGAGTACCGAATGCACAAGGGCGATGTCTTCGATGTCCTTTTCGAATATTATCCGGATATGGATCAGATCAGAATGATAGTATTGCCGGACGGGCGAGTCGCCCTGCCTCATATCGATAGGACGATGGCTGTCGGTCTGACCATCAGCCAGCTGGACAGCGCGATCACCAGCAGATACGCCGAAGAGTATCTCGACCCTGAACTCTCCATCGTGATCAGGGAATTCGGCGAACTCAGCGTGTACGTGCTGGGAGAGGTTTTCAAACCCGGTTCCGTGATCCTGCAGCGCGAGAACGCAAGCGTGTTGCAGGCGGTGGCCGAAGCCGGCGGCTTCACAGAAGACGCCTCGATGAGCGAAGTGCTGCACGTGCGTATCACGCCGGAGGGGTATCAGTACCGTCACCTGGACCTCTCACATCTCGAGAAACGGGCCTTCATGGCGCCGGAAATCTACGATCTGCAACCCTACGACGTCATCTACGTGCCGCAGTCCGCCATGGGAGACTTCTCGTTCTTCAGGAGGACCATGCTGGCCGGCGTGCTGTCTGTGGGCGATCTCTTCTGGGATATCTATGCCATCACGAACATCGACAAGATCGATCGGCTCGTCAGGTAGGGGAAGGACTGGATCGAAATGCAGGCAGGTAGTCCAGAGCAAGGTACAACGGCTCCTTCGTCGGGCAGCGATCTGGAGCTCAAGTTCCTGTTGTCCCTGCTCATCAGGCGGCGTTGGATCATACTGGGCGTGGCATTGCCGATCATCCTGGTCTCCGCCTTCGTGACCTTGAGAGCCACCGACAAAACAACCGCCAAGGCCAGGCTCATGATCATCGGCCGACAGCCGGAGACGCCGGATTTCTTGCAAGGGACCATCAACTGGGACATGGAGTTGAGTTCGGCCGCGCAGGTCGTCATGAGCTTGCCGGTTGCGAGAATGGCCGCAGGTGCGCTCTTCGACAGCGTGTCGGTGATGTCCGGTGCGGATCCGACCTTCCCCGTCTTCAATTCGGTCGATGACGTCCTGATGACGCTGGCGGGTGAAGTCGATTGCACACAGGTCGGGGAATCCAACATCCTCGCCATCACCTACTCGCACATCCACAGTGGATACGCCCTGGCCGTGGTCGAGCATATCATCGATGCCTACATGAGTTTCAGCATCAAGTCGCAGCAGAATCTGCCGGCCGTGGAGTACTACACGGATCAAATCGAGAACCTGCACGTCGAGATCGACACCCTGTTCCAGCATCGCGTGGATATCGTGAACAAAGCGGGAGTGGCAGCGCTGGCCGGCAACACGTCGGCGATCATGCACCAGATCCGGCAGCTGGAAACGAGCATGCTCTCCATCCGATCCGAGCGGAAGGCCCTCGAAGCGAGGATGGAGGATATCGAGGACGCCATCCTGAACGATCCCAGCTATTTGCCGACTTCGAGCACGGGAGCGTATTCACAAACCCTGAAAAAACGCGCCGATGAGCTCCTCACCGAACTCGCCGATCTTCGCAGCCGGTTGCAGGAAGGGTCGGGCAGGATCACCAACAAGGAGAAACAGCTGGGGGAAGTCTGGAAAGAGATCAGCCGCGAACGCGACTATTACCTGCGCGGCCTCCTGATCGAGATTAACGAGCTGACCCAGCGGGAGAATTCCTTCCGGGAGAGCATACTGGCACAGGAAGCACAACTGGAGGACTATCCGGACGTGCAACGCCGTATCGAGGCTATCGACGTGCAGATCAAGTCCCAGCTGGACCTTCTGGAAACCCTGGAGATGAAGCGCGGCGAGGTGAAGTTGAAAGCCGGGGCCGATATACGCGTCAGCAATATCTTCCGGCTGGACGAGCCGTTCATCACGATGTCTCTGGTGGGCAGCAAGAAATCGATCTATCTGGCTACGGCGGCCCTGCTGGCCATGGTCTTGGGGCTCATCACCGGTTGGTTCGTCGACAACCAAGATCACCGCATCTACGACCGCTCCCAGGCCGTCCAGGCCCTCAATGTCCCTGTTCTCGGGTCAATATCCACCGATCCCGCCGATTCGGGATCGTGATCCACGGAGTGGCCAGGACATGAGTGAATTCGAAGCCAGAGCCAGACACAGTGTATGGGGCGATTCCATCGTCTTGTCTCTGCTGGTTTCGTTTTCGGCCCTTGCCAGTTATTTCGTTCTCACATGGTTAGGCTTGCTTTATTTCGTGGTCGTCCTGGGCGGAGTCATCGGCGTATTTCTGCTGTTCAAGATTTCCACCAGGGATCTTTCGATAGCCATGGTCCTCTGGTTCCTGTCCATGTCCGGTTTTCAATACTCGGTCCGACTCGCCATGCCGGGATTGCCCGACCTGTCCATCGATCGCCTGCTGTTGATCTGGATCATCATCATGTTTCTCTTGCAGCTCGTGATCTACAAGAAGAAGCTCCAGGGACCCTTTACCGTCGACATCCTGATCATCGTCCACACCGTCTACATCTTCGTGAGCATGATATTCTCGCGGCCGGACGCTTTCCCCGCCTGGCTCATGAGCAGTCTGGTACCCTTGTTCGCATACCTGTACGGCAGGCACATCATCAAGGCGGACAGTCAGTTACGCACAATATTCATTTTCTGTCTGGGGCTTTCCGTCTATTATTACATCACCGCGATCGGTGAACATTTCGGCTGGAGTCAGCTGGTCTGGCCCAAGGCCATTCTCGACCCGACAGTCGGCCAGTTGTGGCACCCGGGTCGTGCGCGCGGACCGGTAATGCATCCGCCCCTGTTCGGCCAGTTGATCGCCATGTTCATACCCGTCTATTTCATATTTCTGACCCGCAAGACGAGCTTGTTTGCCAAGGCTCTCCTCGCCCTCTCTTTTGTTTGCAGTCTCGTCGCTTTGCTTCTCGCCTATACGCGAGGACCATGGCTCGCTGCGTCGATCTCGTTCCTGGTCCTGGGATTGTTGAGACCCAAGTTCAGGAAGACGCTCATCGTGCTGACCCTCGTCGGCCTGTTGGTCGCCACGCTGGGGTTGTTCCGACTCGCCAACAGCGATTTTCTACAGGAACGCTTAGACGATTCGGGGACCACCGAGAATCGTTACGCATTCTTCCTCATGAGTGCGAAAATGATCGCGGACCACCCGTTGTTCGGTGTAGGGTATTTTACGGCGAAGAATAAACACTGGCTGTACAACCAGGGAGGGTACATCCCCTTCATCGGCTATATCAGCAAGCGAGCCGGTCGAAACACGGTCCCTCATGATATATATCTGGGACGTGCGGCCGACGAGGGCCTGATCAGCATCTCCCTGTTGCTGGCCATGGGTGTGCTCGTGGGCAAGGAGTTCGTGAGGAAGTGGCGGATCGATCCTGGGGGGCGTTGGTTCAACCGTGATACCATGACCGTGATGGCTGCGATAGCGGCCTGTTATATGGTCGGTGGCATGGTCATCGATTACCGTTATTTCGACCTGATCAACGTGATTGCCTATCTTATCATGGGTGTAATATACGGATATCCGATCGAGCCCAAACACGGTCCAGGGTACTCCGTTCATGCCTAGGAACGTCACACCAATCCGGCCTCTGGTGGTATGTTGCGTATGTTGCCCATCGAGGTCTGAAGATGATATCGAGTAATATTCGATCATTCCTGAAGAAACACCTGTTCGATGCCGAGATCCTTCGCCTGATGGCGCTGGTCTTGCTTGTCAAGCCGCTCACCATCGTTATCCAGATGCTGCTGGCCAAGTATTTCGGCGCTGGGCCACAATATGATGCGTATGCCTTGGCCATCTTCCTCGTCATGTACGTCGGCTCGGTGATCGGGAACGTGTTCACGAGCGTTATCGTCCCTTACATCATCAAACTTCGCCGTTCCCTGACGACTCACGAACTGATGGGCTTTCAGAACGCCATCACGGCCCTGTTCGGCATTCCGGCGCTGATCTTCGCGCTTCTGCTTTTGTGCTGGCCGGGTGCGGTTGTAGATGTCGCCGGCCCGGGATTGCCCGACGAAACGCGAGCGTACGCCGTCCGGATGGTGAGGCTGCTGTCGCTACCGGGCATCTTCATACTGACCGTCGCTATGGGCAAGGCGATCCTCAATATCCACAACAAGTTCCGCCTGGCGACAAGCATGACCATGGTTAACGCCCTGATCATATTGTTCACCCTCATCGCTTTTCACGAGAGTATGGGGATCTGGTCCATCGCCCTGGGTTTCGCGGTCTCACAAGTGATTCAGACGGTCCTGCTCTGGCTACGATCGTATTCTCTCGGGCTGGTCGTGTTCGCCAAGCCGTACCTGCCCGATGGTGTGACCGGCAAGCTGTGGTCTTTGAGCTGGGCCATGATCTTGACCCAGGCCATACTCCTGCTATATCAGCTCATCGACAAGATGTTCGCCTCGACCCTGGAGACGGGCAGCATCTCCTCGCTGGCCTATGCCTTAACGGTCAAGACATTCGGCATCCAGCTCTTTCAATTGACTCTCATCACCGTCATGTTCACGAGGATCTCAGAGATGATCGCCGCGGGCGAGATCGCAAGATGCGGTGAATACATCAGAGACAACATCGGCCGTGTGATGCGGCTGGTGCTGCCGGCTACCCTTGTGTTCTGCCTGGCGAGCGAGGAGATCGTCAGGGTCCTTTTCCTGCGGGGCGAATTCACGGTCGCCGACGCTGAACGGACGACAAGCGTCATGGCCATGTACGTGCTCGGATTGCCGGCGCTGATCCTGAACCTGATCATCGCCCGCATTTTCCACTCCCTGCAGCGCATGAAAGAAAGAATCTGGCTGGGAATCCAGTACCTGGTGACGAACGTCGCCCTCAACGCGCTCATGATCGGTCCTCTGAAGGTGATGGGTCTCGCCCTTGCTTCATCCATCACCATCTATTTGCACTTGATTTTGTCGTTATGGGTGCTGCGGAGATACCGGCTGGGTCTGGGCATAGACGGCTGGTTCGGTGTCTTGTTGAAGAATCACATCATCGCCGTCGGCACATATCTGATCTACCTGGCGACCGGTTTCGGGCGATTCATGTCGGCCTGGTCGATTCACGGCACCAACGCCGGAGACATCGTCATCGGCATCTGCAAGGGTGCTTTCGTGTTCATCGTCTACTTGGGGCTGTTCCTGGTATGGCGGGCCATGACTGCGCGGCGCAGTGCCGGTCGATATCGACACTGATCTGATGTTCCCGGATGAGTCTCATTCTAATCTCGATGGCTCAGCCAGTTTTCAAGCGCATCGACGACACGCTGCTGTGTGAGCGCCAAGATCCCTTGTTATGCATGGCTTCACGCAGTGTCAGGTCGCCTGCGTCGTCGACCCTGTTCCCAGGGCGGGGCTCCGTTCGGATTGAGTTGTTGATATCAAATCATGGGTGTGCGAGACTGACAACCATGGTGCACCTCGCTTGGATTCGGCATTGGATTTCCATATCCATTTATGCCCAATCCTCCCGTGGGTGCATTGGCCTTTATCGGGCTGATGCCGTGAACCAATTGGGTTGAAAGGGAACAAAGATGGCTAGTGAACAAAAGGCCCGATCGGGACAGGTCATGCTAAGACTGTTTGCTGTTGCACTGGGATTCTTCCTGGCTGACATGGTACTCTTGTTTTTCCGCGCTCCCGGATTGCTGTCCCCCGCCAACTGGACCGGAGCGCTGAATCTCCTGGGAACCGGCATTCTGTTGTATGCTGTCTACTTTCTGATGATGCTCGGATTCTTAGTCATGCTCACCGCAGGAAACTTCATATTAAGATTGAAATTCGATATGAACTCCTTGGCAATCCTTACCGTCATCCTTACTCCGTTTTATATCTACATCCAGGACCGCATACTTATTTCAGTTCTAGGAATCTACATCAATCCGGCTGACCCGTATTTCTATGTACCGGTTCTGATTGCCATGGCCGTGCTGTTGATATTCCTGGCCCTTGTCCGGCTTGTCCTTTCCCGTGTCCCGTTCAACCTTACAGCCTTGCATCGTGCCTTCAGCTGGCCGGGGCTGACCGGAACGGCGTTTGCGATGTTCATGATCTACGCCCTGATCTGGGGCCCGCGAATGAATGTGCTGAGTCTATTCGACGCCGACCAGCAACGCGCTCCGGAGATGGAGTACAGCGTCGAAGCCCCAGGCCGGGCCGCCGACGAAGCGCCGAACTTCATCGTCGTCAAGATCGAGGCTTTCCGTCGCGACGAGTTCACACGGCAGAACGTTCCATTCCTCTGGCAACTGGCACAGGACAATACTTGGTTCTCCAACTACCACGTCGTGGCGTCTGCAACACGGCCGTCGGTAACTTCGTTTTTCACTTCTTTGTACCCGGCACAACACGGCTGCTACAATCTGGCGGTCGGAAAGTCCGACAATGGCGACCAGACAACTGTTAAGGTATCCGAAGCGATCAACTGCCTGCCCAGGATTCTGCAGGAGAACGGTTACCGGACCGAGATGTTCACCTCCAACACCTTGGCTACCGATCCCGTATTCGGATTTCAAAAAGTACTTCGCAGATTCAGCTCCGTCGCCCCATATGAATTCAAAATCCCGGCCCCAGAATCGTTTGTCGGTTACAGTTTCCTGCGCCGGCGGTTGAACATGTTCCGGATCTTCAACATCTTCGCATTCAGCCCGGAACACTCTCCCAGCTACTTCGACGCACCACGCCTGAACACTGCCATCCAACAGTCCCTGAAGCAGTCCACCGACAGCCCCGTGATGATGTACATCCACTACATGGAACCGCACATGCCGTACTACCATCACCCGTACGTGCCCTTGCAAATCATCAATTACTCAGCGACCCGCAAGGATGAAGTGCAGTCGGCCTATCGCGAGGAACTCTCCGCCATCGACAGGTCCATCGCCGGGCTGTTCGAACTGTTCGATGAAAACGGCATTCTGGACAACAGCTGGATCCTGATCACTGCCGACCATGGAGAGGAGTTCCTGGACCACAAGAAGTGGGGTCATGGAAAATCCGTCTTCCCGGAGATTCTCTGTGTGCCCGCAATCCTGGTCGAGCCTGTTTCGCAGAGGAAATCACAGGTTATCGACTCGGTTGTCGAGAGCATCGACATCATGCCGACTTTTGCCGATATCGCCGACATTCCTGTCGACGAGTACTGGGAGGGCGAGTCGCTGGTACCCCTGATCTCCGGTACGGACACGACCGGCACCAATCTCGCGCTCGCCCAGTTCGATGACAAAAAACAGCTCTGGTCATCGGCAATCTCCGGCAATTGGCAGGTCATATTCCGGGAACCGTCCGGTGCGGAGGAGCTGGACCATTCGGACCGCCTGGCCAAACGCAAGGTCATGCTGTTCGACCTCGCTGAGGACCCGTTGGCTCAGAATGACCTATCCGAAACGAAATCGGACAAGGCGACCGAGATGACGACTCTGCTTGAGGGTGAGTTGGCGCGGTTTGAAATCAGCGCGCCTCTGTTCAGGGGCGAAGAACAGAAGATCGACCCTGAACAAATGAAGCAATTGCGCGCACTTGGATACGTCGACTAGAACCTGGAATATGGAGAGGCTTCAGTGGGAACGACAGACTAATCATTGCCCTGCCGTCGATCATCAAGTACCTTCTCCCGGATGCTTTTAGGGTGTTTGGCCGTTGCACAGGCTTACCGGGTCTGTCTGCGCCGCATGCGGATTTGCCATAGAACCGAAGATTGGCCATGTATCACGAGCATTTCGGCTTTTTCACGGCTCCGTTCTCCCTGAGCCCTCACCTGCAGTTCCTCTTCAGGTCGAGTGCGTTCGAGGAGACGATGGCCCATCTGGTGTACGGCCTCGAGGGCGGCGAGGACATCATCCTCATCACCGGTGAGATCGGTACAGGCAAGACCCTGGCGCTGTACAACCTGTCCCAGCACATCTCCAAGACCTACCGGATCGCCCTGATCAACGTCACGCAACTGGATTTCCGCGAACTGCTCAAGATGCTGCTGTCCGAACTGGGCGTGCAGGTGCCGGCGGCGGCCGACCGCGCCGACCTGTTGAGCGCGCTTAAGGCGGAGCTGGTGGCGACCATGCGCCGCGGGCAGCGCCTGCTGCTGATCATCGACGAGGCCCAGAATCTCGACGACGCCACCATGGAGGGCGTCCGGCTGTTGACCAACCTGGGGCCGCCCGAGGAGCAGGCGCTCCAGGTTGTGCTGTCGGGACAGCCCGGACTGCGCACCAAGATCAACTCGCCGCAGCTGGCCCAGGTGCGTCAGCGGATCAGGGTCCATTACCATCTCGACAAGCTGGGTCCCGAGGAGACGGCCGACTATCTCGAACACCGCGTCAGGGTGGCCGGCTGCGACCGCAAGCTGTTCCGCAAGGACGCGATCAAACGCATCCATGCGCTCAGCGATGGCATCCCGCGCCTCGTGAACGTGATCGCGGACAGGGCCCTGCTGGCCGCCTACGTGGACGGCGACGACGAGGTGCACCTGCATCACGTGGAGGAGGACACCTCGCTCGCCAAGTCGCCCACCGCGGAATCGATCGCCGCGGCGATCGCCGCACGGTCCTCCGAGTCTCCGCCCCCTCCCGTGCCGGAGCCGAAGCCGAAACCCGAGCCTGCAACCGCGCCCTCTGTCGCCGACGACGGACCGCAGCCCTCCGACGACGAGCTGGACGAGATCACCGAAGCCGCCCTGGCCGCCTCCGCCGCAGCCATCGAGGACGAACGCGAGGGGCCCGACACGATCGAGTCCCCCGCCGGGGCGGACGGCGAGGTTGATGCCCCCGCGGTTTCGGCCGCAGTCGTTGCGGGCGGTGACGAGGACGAAAGCGTAGATGTCGAGACGGAGATGTCCGCGCCGATGGCGGTCAAGCGTCGTACCCGTGGCGCGCGGCGTATCCTCGTGTCGGCCCTGATAATCGGGGCGGTTTCTGTCGCCGCACTGGGCCTGCTGGCCCATCGCCAGGGCATTATCAAACTGCCTCTGCTCCCAGAACCCCGTCCTGTCGCCGAGGCCGACGAAGGCGTTGCTGACAACGGTTTCACCACCGGAATCGTGGACCGATTGCAGGGCGTTGCGCCCTTCGATTCGGTCGGCGCCGTCGCGGCCGGGCTTGACGACAGCCTCGCCGTTGCCGGGAACGAAGGACTTGTCGCCGGGGAAGTCACCGATACCCTTTCGGTGGGGGAACCCGCCCCGCTGCCCGTCGACGAGGATGAGCCGGCTCCGCGGATCGCGGACGAGATGGCAACCGACGCAGGCGCCGGACTTGACGAGACTCCGGCGGCCAGGGAACTGCCCGCGCCGCCGCCGGGTCTTTACGTCCATGTGGGTTCGTTCCGAGATATCGAGCGTGCCCGGATTTTCGCCGCCGAATGCGCAGGCCACGATATGCCGACGCAAGTCATGGCTGTCACGATCGACGGCCAGCTCTGGTACCGGGTACATGTGGGGCCGTACGCGGATCAGGCGGATGCGCAACAAGCCCAGGCCGTGGTGCAAGGCAATAGGCTTTCCACCTGGACCATGATCGTCAGGATCCGCTGACGATGGCCGGGCGCGCGGACGGTCGCCCACTGGTCTCGGCCCAGCTGGTAGGCGCCCTCCAGATGGGCGGTGCCGAACATCTCGCGGTCCAGATCGCCAACGCCCGCGCCGTCGCCGGCGACCGATCCCACCTGTATGTGATGGGCGGCCCTGGCCCTCTTTCGGCCAAGATCTCGCCCGCCGTGACGGTGCGTTATTTCGACCATCGCGTGGCGTCCCCAGCCCGTCCCTGGCGATGTCTCGTCTCCGTTCGCGAGGGATACCGCCTGCTCGCCGCCTCCCTCGCCGCCGACGGCGTCGACGTGTTGCAGAGCCATCTACCCGGAGCCAATTTCTGGGGTCTGCTGCTGTCGAGGCGGAGACGGTGCGCGGTCGTCCCCACGGTGCACAACAACCGGGAATTCGCCTACGGCGACACGGCCAATCCTCTCCGGACCCGGATGCGCCACTGGGCCTACCGGCGCATGCTGAAAGACTGTAATGCGGTCGTCGCCGTGTCGGAGAAAGTGAAGGCCTCGTTGCTGGTTGAACTGGGCGTGGGGGAGGCCGCCGCCGACCGGCTGGTCGTGATACCCAATGGTGTGAGCGAACCGCCACCCCTGGCATCCGACGAGCTTACGCGAATCAGGGCGCGCTTCGGCTGCGGCGAGGGCGAATTCCTGGCCTTGGCGGCGGGGCGGCACGACGCGCAGAAGAATTACCGTACGCTGATCGAAACCATGGTCCTGCTCCTGGCAAGGGGGGTCCCATTGCGCCTGGTGCTGGCGGGCGAGGGGCCGCTGAGCGAGGAACACCGACGGCTGTGCGACGAGTCGGGTCTGTCGGCGCGAGTGGTCATGCCCGGCAATCTGGACGACCTGTCCCGGGTGATGCAGTCCGCCGACTGCTTCGTCATGTCGTCGCTTTGGGAAGGCCTGCCGTTGGTAATGTTGGAGGCGATGGCCGCCGGCCTGCCTGTCGCGGGGACCCGCATTCCCGGCATCGAAGATGTGATCGAGGACGGCGTCAACGGCGTCCTGGCCGATCCCGCGGACGCGGCCGGACTCGCCGACGCCGTCGCGCGCCTGGCCGCCGATGCAGACCTGCGCGCCCGGTGCCGCGCGTCCGCCCTGGCGTCCGTACGACGCGATTATTCCCTCGACAGGGTCAGCCGGGATCTGGGCGACCTCTACCACCGCGTCGCCGGCACCGCAGGAAAGTCATGACCTACCGTATCGCCACGGTCCCCTACCTCGCGGCCCGGCCGCTGGTTGACGCCCTGGACGAGCTCGCTCCGGAGCGCGTGCGCGTGATCTCGGCCGTACCGTCGGTCCTGCCGGAGCTGCTTCACGCCGACGAGGCGGACGCGGCCCTGATCCCGGTCGTCGAGTGCTGGCGCGGCGCCGGGGACGGCATCGTGCCCGGCGTGGGCATCGCCACGGGCCGTCGCGTGGACAGCGTGAAGCTTTTCAGCCGCGTGGCTCCCACCAGGATACGCCACGTGGCCGTGGACCGCGGCAGCCGCACCTCGGTGGCGCTCCTGCGCATACTTTTCGCCGACCTCTACGACGTGCAGCCGGACTTCAAGGTGCTCGAACCCCGTGTCGACACCCTGCTGGACGACCACGAGGCGGCGCTGGTCATCGGCGACCGCGGCTTCGCCGCCGAAGGCCGGTTTCGCGCGGAGGGGCGCGAGGATGTCCACATCGTCGATCTCGGCGAGACCTGGCGCCAGATGACGGGGCTGCCCTTCGTTTTCGCGGTGTGGGCGCTGGGGCGGCGCTTCGTGACCGGAGCGGGCGTCGCGGAGCGCGAGGAACTCGTCGCCCTGCTCACCCGGTCCCGTGACTTGGGGCTGTCCAGGATAGATGAGCTGGCCGCCCGCGCGGCGGCCGAGGGATGTCTCGGCCCGGGGGGCGTCTGCTCGGCTGACGTCATCCGCGGGTTCTTTGCGGAATCGATGTGCTACGCGCTCGGCGAACGCGAAATGGCGGGGCTGCGGCGGTTTCATACCCTGTGTGTGCGCCATGCCATCTGCCCACCCGGCCGTGGCGTGGATTTCACGGCACGTACGTGACGAGGAACCGCGATGACCATACCCGAGGGAGACGGCCCCACCGCCCCCGACGAGTCCTACGGCGTGCCCCGGCGTTCGAGCGGGGATGCCCTCGAGATCCTCGACGAGTCCCTGCGGCGCCGCCTGACCGGCGGCGAGCTGTTGCTGCTGTGCGAGGAAGCGGCCCTGCACGACCTGGGACGCACGGCTCATGCCTTGCGGCTGGAGCGCTGCGATCCCGGGCGCGTCACCTATGTCGTCGGCCGCCGCGTCACCGATACCGGTCTGAGTCACGGGGATTGCTGGTTCAGCGCCTCCAACCGTCACGGGGGCGCCGTCGCCGCTCACGGCTCGATGCTGGACGAGGTGATGGCCGAGATCCGCACCGCCTTCGCCGTCGGCGAACGCCCGATCCTGCCGCACGTCGGGCAACCTCCCGACCCTGGGATCGAGACCCGCGAAAAGATGCTGCGCGAATTGAAGGCGGCCTGTCCCCGGCTGTGGATACAAGGCTTCTCGCCCGATGCGGTCCGTCGCCTCGCCGAGAGGTCAGGGCTCCAGACCCTGGAGGTGCTGCGCCGCCTGCAGGAAGCGGGGCTGGATTCCATGTCCGGCGACGACGCCGGGGTCCTCAGCGATCGCGTCCGCCGTCTGTTGGCGCCCGACGGGACCACCGCCCGCGCGTGGATCGAGATCAGCGAGGAAGCCCATTACCTGGGCCTGCCCACCACGGCGGCCATGACGATCGGGCACATGGAGACATATCCCGAGCGTGTCGAGCACCTGCTGCGCCTGCGCGAGAGCCAGGACAGGACGTCCGGTTACACGGCCTTCGCTCCCCGGATCTTCCGGCCGGCCGGCACGCAGCGCCCGCCCGCGCCCGATTCGATGGCGCGCACCGCCGCCCGCGGCGATCCGGGGGTGCCGGATTACCTGCGCACCCTGGCGATCGCGCGTATCGCGCTCGACAACTTCGCCGACATCCAGGCGTCCTGGATCGCGCAGGGCAAGAGCGTGGGCCGGCTCGCCCTCTCCTTCGGCGCCAACGATCTGGGCGCCACGATGACGGAGGAGGGCGTGGTTCAGGCCGACGGCGTCGCGCGGTCCCCGACCGGGGCCGACCTCGAAGAGATGATCCGCAGCGCCGGTTTCTCCCCTGCCCAGCGGAATTTCGGCTACAACGTCCGGTGCCTCGCTCCCCCCGTCGACGATGCCTGATATCGCTCAATGAATCCCTTTCGCTACCGATACAGTGAACAGATAGTCAGGTTGTGGCGCGGAGACCCGCGACCGTTCCGGCGTCGAACTATGTGGGAGATGGACATGGCAAGGAAAATGAGTCTGGGCCGCAAGCTGGGTCTCGGTTTCGGCCTGCTGATGGGCTTGATGGTGATCGTCCTGGTCATTGCCACCTTCGGGTTCCATTCCCTCGAAAAGAACACCCGGCGCTTTCTGGAGAACCAGCAGCTCGAAACCGATCTCATGACTTACGAGGTCGACCAGCTCAGCTGGACCCGCGAACTCGGCGATGCCATCATCAACGCCGACGTATCCGGCCTGGACATCCAGACCGATCCCGCACGGTGCGCGTTCGGCGTCTGGTACGGGAGCGAGGACAGACGCCGGGACGTCACGTTGTTGCCCGAACTGGCATCCCTGCTGGCGCAGATCGAGAACCGTCACGCCGCATTGCACGCCGCCGCCAACGAGATCATCTCGCTGCTCGCGGCTCACGACACCTCGCGGCCGGAGACATGGCTGGCAGCGAGACGGATGCACCAGGATGGCGTGATACCCGCGGAAGACGGCATGTTCGAGATCCTGAATCGCATGCGTACGGTGGTCCAGGCCTACTGCGAAACCTACCGGGCGCGGATCGAGGCTCTCCACCAACGCGTCGAAATGGTCCTGCTCATATTGGTTTCCCTGGGCATGCTGGTGGGCGGCGCCCTCGTCGTGTCGTTGACCCGGAACATCGTCAAGGATCTGAAGCGCGTGATCGTCGGCATGGGCGAGAGCGTGGGCCAGGTGACCACGGCCTCTGCCCACCTGTCCGAATCGAGCCAGGACCTGGCCCACGGCGCGAGCACCCAGGCCTCCACCCTCGAGCAGATATCCGCCTCCCTGCAGGATCTCTCCGCCAAGACCCGTCTCAACGCCGCCAACGCGGCGAAGATGGACGACATGGCCGACGTGGTCTCCAAGGCGTCGCTGCGCTCTGCGGAGGCGGGCAGCCGCATGCAGGAGGCCATCTCCAAGGTCCAGAAATCGTCGGGCGATACGGCGCGCATCATCAAGTCCATCGACGAGATCGCCTTCCAGACCAACCTGCTGGCGCTCAACGCGGCGGTCGAGGCCGCGCGGGCGGGCGAGGCTGGCAAGGGCTTCGCGGTGGTGGCCGAGGAAGTGCGCAACCTGGCCCAGCGCAGCGCCGAGGCCGCCAGGGACACCACGGCCCTGATCGCCGAATCCAAGCAGGACGCCGAGCGCGGCGTCAAGGTCACCGCCGAGATTTCCGAAGCCATCCGCAGCATCTCGGACAGCATCGCGCAGGTCACCGAATTGATCCGCGAGGTGACGACCGCCAGCGGCGAGCAGGCCGTGGGCATCGAGGAGCTCAACAACGCCGTCGCCGACATGGAACAGGTGACCCAGTCCAACGCCGCCAATTCCGAGCAGACCGCGGCGTCCAGCGAGGAGCTCTCGGCCCAGGCCGGCGAGATGGTGTACATGATCGAGGTGTTGCAGCAGATCGCCGGCGGCAGGGGCGGGACGGGGGAATCCGGCCGCGCCGGACAGGCCGGCCCCGGCGAGAAACCTGTGCGGTCCGCCTATCGGCAAAGCGCGTGCTGGCCGGTCGGGGCAGGTCCGGAGCAGGCCGCCGCCATCGATGGGTTCGACCTGGACGATCTCGATATCGACGAGTTCTGGGACGAGGAGGCGAGCGGTAACCTGGAGCCCGATCGGGCGGTCGGACTCGACAAGAAGGAGCTGATCGACATCTGACCCGTGGTCCCCGGTCCGCGAAGCCCGCCCGACGAGGGCGGGCTTTCTGTTATCGGGCAGATCCGGCGCCGGACCGCCCACGGCCTGTCAAGGCAGGCGCAACCAGTCCTCGCCGTAGATGGAGCGCGGGAAGATGATAGGCACGAGGCCGTGGAGGAATTGCCTCAACTTGAGCGCCAGGTGATTGGCGTCGTGCGCGCCGTGGACGGTGCGCAGGAATCCTTCCAGGGCGTAGGTCTGCACCTCGACGTGGAACCGGTAGGGCAGGCCGCCGGGAACGTCCGACGGATGCAGGATGCCCAGATCCCCCTTGTAGACCCGGTAGCCGCGGCCCGAGTGGCGGTCGAGATGCCGCTCGTCGTGGCTGTCGACCAGCGTGTCGGTGACGTCGTGCCACGAGATGGGATTGCCGAAGACGCTGTCCAGCAGCGTCAGCAGGTCGTTGATGGCGTCCTCGTCGTGGACGATGAACATGGCGCCGAGAATATCGCTGATCTCGTCCGGATCTTGGATTCCCTTGCGGATTATCTTGGACAGGAGCGGGCCGCTGCTGCGCTCCCCGGTGGCGTCCCAGCGCTTGCGCTCGATGACGCGGTGGCTGCCATCGACGATCTCGTAGGAGATCGGCACCACCGTCCGCTTGAAACGGCAGTTGTAGTAGAGCACGTCCAGGGCGATCTTGCGCCCGCTGACCGCCTTCTCCAGGAAGATCGACTTGAACTCGAAGCGCTCCTGCCCGGGCTTGGGCTTGAGGTTGTAGTGGATGGACTCGCCGTCCTCGTCGATATGGAAACCGACCTCCACGACGTTGGTGTCCAGGGCGTATTCCCACAGGCCCTCGCGCAGCAGACGCTCGAAATAGGCCTTGTGCTTGGGGCCCAGCTGGACTTGGCGCGAATGATCGATGTCCAGCAGCAGCTTGGCGAGATAGAGCTTGCGCTGCGCCTCGTAGCGGGTGCGCGGATCCTCCGGCGAGAAGAGGAAGGACATCAGCGTTCGCATGTCGTTGCAGGCAGATATGTTGGCGTCTGGACGCGCGTGCTCCCGCGACGATGCGGGCAGCAGGGACACGAGGTCCCGCACGTAGGTTTCGGCTTCGGTCAGGTAGCGGATCAGCTCCGTCGGCCCGCGGCTGCCGCCACCGTCGCGCAACGGAGGATTGAGCATGCGTTTGATCTCGGCCCGGTAGGCGTCGTCGTCGTCGCGGATGCGGATGTACATCTGCCGGAAGAAGCGCCCGATGCGCGAGGAACGCCGCACGAACCGCGGGTCGAGCAGGGGGTGGGCGCTGTAGTCCACGTCCCAGGGATCGCCGGACGCGTTCCTGGTCTCCAGACTCGAGGCGTCTACCCAGCGTTGATGCATCGCTCGACTTTCAGATCATGTCCAGGACCCTGGCGAGGTCCTCCCGCAGGTCCTCGACGTCCTCGCAGCCGACGGCCAAGCGGACCAGATCATCCGTGATATCGGCTTCTTCGCGTTCGTGCTGAGGAATTCCGGCGTGCGTCATCGACGCGGGATGCTCGATCAGGCTCTCGATGCCGCCGAGGCTCACCGCGAGGGTGGGGATCTGGACGTTGTCTATCACCGTGCGTCCCACCTCCAACCCGCCCTTTACCCCGAAGGAGATCACGGCCCCGGGGCCGGACATCTGCCGCAGTCCCAGTTCGTACTGGGGATGGCTCTCGAGACCGGGATACCGAACCCAGGTGACCTTGGGATGGGACTCGAGGTAGCGGGCCAGATCCATGGCGTTGGCCTGCGCCTTCTCCATGCGCAGCGCCAGGGTGCGCACGCCGCGCAGCACGAGCCAGGCCTGGTGGGGATCCATGGTCCCGCCCAGGTTGCGGTGCACCTTGCGCAGCCGCGTGAAGACGTCCGGATTCTTGGCGACGACCATGCCGGCCACCACGTCTGTATGGCCGTTGATGAACTTCGTCATGCTGTGCACGATGATGTCGGCGCCGAGGTCGAAGGGTTGTTGCAGGATCGGGGAGGAGAAGGTGTTGTCCACCGCCAGCAGGGCCCCGTGCGCATGAGCGATGGCAGCGCAGGCGGCGATGTCCGTCATCTTCAGCGTGGGGTTGGCGGGCGTCTCGATATAGACCAGCTTCGTTTCCGGCCGCATGGCGTTCTCGACGTTCTCGATGATCGACGAGTCGACGAAGGTAGCGTCGATCCCGAAGCGGGAATATTCCGTCTCCAGCACCGTGCGGGACGGGCCGTAGAGCGCCTCGGTGCAGACAACGTGATCGCCCTGGCCCAGCAGCGTGAAGTACACCGTGTTCACGGCGGCCATGCCCGTGGCGGCTCCCAGGGCGCCGCAGCCGCCTTCGAGGGTGGCGATGCATTCCTCGAGGTGCGCCGTCGTGGGGTTGCCGAGGCGCGTGTAGATGTAGCCGTCGTCGGTGCCGGCGAAGCGGGCCGCGCCTTCGGCGGCTTCGCGGAAACGGAAGGTGGACGACTGGTAGATGGGCACGGATATGGCTCCCGTCGCGGGATCCGGGTGCTGACCGGCGTGAACCACCTTGGTATGCATGCGCATGTTCTTTGCGTCCATCATCTCTGCTTCCTTTCCGATTCAATGCGGCGGGGCGCTCTTCCTGGCGGCGTCCGCGTGGGGGCTGCCGGCGATCCGCGACGGGGGATCCGGCTTGTTCGCCCCCGCTACCGCTCATATAATAGACTCCCCGTCGCGAGTTGTAAAAGGCCCCCGTATTGCTGGAGGTTCCCATGAGCCGGATGACGTTCCCGTTCGCCAGGATCCTGTTCGCGCTGTCGCTGGCCGCGCCGGCTTGCTGTCCCGCGGCGCTGGCCGATCCGCCCGCCGGCGATCTCTGGCCCTACCTGCCCGCCGGCGACATCGGCGCCGTTTCCTGGCGCGCCGCGCATCCCGCTTGGGATGGCCGCGGCGTGGTCGTGGCGATCCTCGACACCGGCGTCGACGAGTTCGCTCCGGGGCTGCAGACCACCGCGACGGGCGCCCACAAGATCCTGGACGTGCGCGACTTCACGCCCGAGGGGGAATGGGAGGTCGTGGAGGCCGAATTCGAGCAGGGCGTCTTCTCGCATCCGGACGGACATCGGCTGGAGGGAGCCGATGGCCTGCCCGTGGCGCCGGTCGCCGGCGACGACCTGTATCCGGTCTACATGGGCCTGATCTCCGAGAAGCAGTTCATCAACAACCAAGACGTGCCCGATGTCAACGACGACGGCGACGCCGCCGACGTCTTCGGCTTCCTGGTCTACACGGCGGAGCAAGGGGACGCCGTGACCGCGCTGGGAGCCGGCAGGGGCCTGGACCTGCTGGCCGGTCTCAACGAGACCGCGGCGGGCGCGGTGGCGCGCGAACGCGCCGCCCGGCGCGTCTGGCTGGTGGTCGTGGACACCGACGGCGACGGCCATCTGGAAGACGAGCGGCCCCTGCGCGACTACCACGTGGACTGGGACGTCTTCGGCCTGAGCAGCCCCCAGGACGAGGAAAGCCGCTCGATGATGGCCTGGTCCGTCAACGTGCGCGACGCCGAGGACTGGCTCGGCCGCTTCGTCGCGCCCACGGTCGAGTTCCACCACGACTCCGGCGCCCACGGTTCCCACTGCGCAGGCATCGCCGCGGGGCACGAGGTCGGCGGACAGCCCGGCCTGCACGGCGTGGCGTCGGGCGCCTGGCTGATCTCCTGCAAGCTCGGCGACAATCGTCTCAGCGGCGGCGCCACGCGCACCGAGTCCATGAAGAAGGCCTTCGAGCACGCCCTGGGCTTCGGCGAGCGCTACGGGCTGCCCGTGGTGGTGAACATGAGCTTCGGCATCAATTCCGTCGAGGAGGACGAGGATGCGATCGGCGGCTGGCTGGACGAGCTGCTGGCCGAGCATCCCGGCTTCTACGTATGCACCAGCAACGGCAACGAGGGCCCCGGGCTGTCCACCAGCGGCATTCCGGCCACCAGCCGCAGCGTGATCGCCTCGGGCGCCTACCTCTCGCGCGAAACGGCCCGTGAGCTCTACCAGGCCGAACTGCCGGTCAACACCCTGTTCGCCTTCTCCAGCCGGGGCGGCGAGGCGCCCAAGCCCGACGTCGTCGCGCCCGGATCGGCGCTCTCCACCGTGCCCGGCTTCGAGGACGGCAGCGCCCGCTACAACGGGACCTCGATGGCCTCGCCCCAGACCGCCGGCGCCGTCGCCTGTCTGCTCAGCGCGGCGCTCCAGGAGGACCTGACCGTGCACTGGGGCATGGTCAAGCGCGCCCTGATCGCCGGCGCCGTGCGCGTGCCGGGACTCGACCTGTTCGACCAGGGCGGCGGCCTGGTCGACATTCCAGGCAGCTGGCGGGTCTTGCGCGAGCAGGCCCGGAGCGCGTCCGCGCACCGCGTTCTCGACTATGCGATCGAGACCGCCTGTCCCTTCCAGGCCGACGGCCTGGCGCCCGCCGCGTACTGGCGCACGCCCGGCGGCTTCCCGGCCGCGCCGCAGCGCGTCACCTTCAGGGTGCGGCCCGTCTTCCATCCCGACTTGACGCCCGACGAGCGCGACGTCTTCTTCCGCTCCTTCTCGTTCAAGAGCGAGGCGCCCTGGTTGAAGGTCCTGCCGTCGCAGCGTTACATCCGCGGCGACATGGCCATGGAAATCGACGTCACCTACGACGCGGCCCGCCTGGCCGCCCCGGGCGTCTACAGCGCGCGGGTGATCGCGGCCCTGGACGGCGGCGACCTCTCGGGCCTGCCCGCCCGCGAATTCTCGCTGTGGAACACCGTTGTGGTGGGGGAGGCCGCCGACCCGGCGGCGGGCGCCAGGCTCGTCTTCTCGGGCGGGAACC
>JAHIYU010000022.1 GCA_018814885.1 bacterium
CGTCGCGGCTGGCGAGTCTGGGGGACGCCGCGGCGGAGGGTCCGCGCCTGCCGCGCCGCAGCCCCGGGCTGGCCATGGTCATGTCGGCGACGGTTCCCGGCGCCGGCCAGATCTACGCCGGGCGCACCCACGACGGCCTGCGGCACCTGTTCTTCAACGGCGCGCTCGTCTACACGCTCGTCAAGCTGATCCGGGACGATCACTACCCGGCGGCCTATCTCGTGGGCACGATCGGCATCCCCTTCTACGTGGGCAACGTCAGGGGGGCCGGCTACAGCGCGCGGGCGTACAACCGGGACCGGCGGCTCGGACACGTGGCCGGCGCCATCGACGCGGCCGGCGAGCTCGAACCCTGACGGAGGAGCCATGAGGATGACAGCGATCTCGGTGCGGACGGCCCTGCTGCTCGTCGCGATCCTGGTCCCGCCTACGGGCGCTTCGAACTGATGCCGCAGCGCATCTTCAACGCCTATGCGCGGGTCGGTCTCGGCCTGGGGGACTTCTCCCCGGCGGGCGATTCGACGGGCGTCATGCTGACCTTCGGCGGCGGCATGGAGCTGGGGCCGAAGATGTTCGCCGTGTTCGGCGAAGCCATGCGCATCAAGAGCGGCGAGGACGGGTTCTTCGCCTTCTCGGTGGGTTTGCGGATCCGCTGAGGCGGCGCCGGGCTTACTTCACCAGGACCATGCGCTTCAGCTCGCGGCGCTGCGGCGTTTCCAGGCACGCGAAGTATACGCCGCTGGATACCCGCAGGCCCTGGGCGTCGGTGCCGTCCCAATCCACCTCATGCACGCCCGGACCCCGCGGTTGCCAGTCCACCAGCGTGCGGACGCGGCGCCCGAGGGCGTCGAGGACCGTCATGCGCACCAGGGCCCCGGCGTCGAGGGCGTAGGCGACTGTCGTGCGGGGGTTGAAAGGGTTGGGGTAGATGGCCGTCAGCCGGGTGCCCGGGGCGTGCGGCGCGTCGTCGTCGACGGCCGTCGTCGCCCGCAGCGAGAACAGCGCGCTGCAGGCCGTGTAGTCGCTCGCCACGGCGTCCACGTCCAGCATGAGCACGGCCTCGTCGGTGGTCTCCGACGGACCGATCCATGGGAACAGGCCGTTCTCGACCTCGTCGCCGGTCAGCGACGCGATCTGCGTGAAGGTCTGCCCCCCGTCGAGGGAGAGGTGCAGCGAACCCGAGTTGATGCGGACGACCTCCTCCCACTGGACCATCACGGACTCGTCCTCGACCACTTCCTGACCCGCCGCCGGGACGATGAAGGCAGGCAGGGCGGGATTCTGCAGGAACGGTCCGGCCTCGGAAACGTTGCCCATGTTGTTCGCCCCGTCGACGGCCGCGATCTTGAAGGTCCGAGTGCCGTAGGGAAGCGCGAGCGTGACGGTCTCCAGCGTGGTGTCGACGGCCCCGTCCGGATCCTGTCCGCTCTCGGCCAGCAGGTAGGAGTAGCCGGCGACGCCGGACATGCCGTCGGTGGCCGGATCCCAGTCCACGATCAACTCGCCGTAGTCGCCCCAGAGGCCGGCCGGCAGGCTCGCCCGGGTGATCACCACGTCCGAGGGGAGGGTGGCGTCGATCCAGAACGGGCCCAGGTGCATGGTGTCGAGGGCGAAATTGCCGGCCCAGTCCACCGTCCGCAGGTGGAACCAGTGATCCTGCGCATCGACGAGCGGGGGGCTGGTGTCCAGCGTGACCTCGCCGTACGAAGTGGGCTCGGTCGGCTCCGTGCTCGGGGACCGGTCCCAGAGGGTGGCGTACTGGGGCCACGAACCGATGCAGTCGTCCCAGCCCCAGTCCCACCAGACGTCCACCGTATCGTCCGGAGACCAGACTTCCGCCTGATGCGAGCTGCTGGCCAGGGTCGCGGGGTTGTCGGGCGGGACCAGGTCGAGGCTGAAGCTCTGGCAGGTAGACCAGTCGCTGATCAGGCCGCATTCGTGGAAGGCCCGCACGCGCCAGTAGTAGACGACGCCCGACTCCAAGCCCTCGACGTTGTAGCCGCCGGGCACCGAATGGATCTCGCCGGTGCCGCAGCTCGTGCCCACCTGGACCTCGAAGTGGTCCGCATCCTCCCAATGGCTCCAGCCCAGCATCGTTTCCGGCCGGCCGCAGGTATAGCCGTCGGGGGGCGTGAGCCCTGTCGGCGGATCGACGGACGCGGGCGCGGTCTTGAAGGTGTAGCAGAACTGTCCGCCGCTGCTCCAGTAGGTCGTGTCCCCGCAGAAGTTGTGGCCCCGGACCGCCCAGTAGTAGGTCGTGTTCGGATCGAGCCCCGAGATCTCGTACTGGGTCGAACCGATGTCGGTGATGATGTCGCCCTCGTAGCACCAGTTCGGGCTGATCCGCACGTCGTAGCTCTCGGCGCCGTCCAGGGATGTCCACTGCAGGGTGGTGGTCGTGCCCACGCAATGCGAGCTGTCGGGGGGGCTGACGGCCTCGGCCACCTCGTAGAGGCTGGGCTTGGTGCGGAAGCGGTACGAGCCGGTCCAGTCCGTCCAGTCCGTGCATTCGTCCCGGGCCCGCACGCGCCAGTAGTACCAGGTGCTGGCCATCAGATCCGAGACGGTGTAGTTGTCGGTCGTGGTGTCGTACACCGGACCGGTCCCGGCGCTCGTGCCGATCTGCACCTGGTAGTCGCCGTTCGGCGCGGTGTCGGTCCAGAACAGCAGCAGGTCGTCGCGCTCGCGGCACAGGGAGAAGTCTGGAGGCGAATTGAGGACCGGCTGCGGCGGCGCGGCCGGGTACTCGATGTCGATCACGACCGCATGCCAGCGCTGGGTCCAGTTGTTGTTCGGATTCGCGTCGGCGTTGGTGATGTGGATGCCCATGTACTGGGGAAGTGTCGTGCTGGAGCAGTTCAGGACGATGCCGATGTGTTTCTCCACGGTCTGCATGGGACCGATGGGGCCGTTGATGACGACGCTGCCGAGCAGCCAGTCGTTCCCGTTGATGATGCTGTCGCCGGACTGGTAGACGTCCACCGGCCAGCTCCCTGTCGCGGTGACGCTCGAGTAGTTGTGCACCAGGACGTCGAAGGTGAACATCTGTCCCTGGACCGGTGTCTCGGTCACCGTGATCTCCAGGGGCTGGATGTCGGGCGTACCCGGCACGTCGGCGTCGATCCAGCCGGTGATGTCGTACCACATGGTGTTGTTGATGCGCGTGTCGTAGGTGTCCCAGTCGTCGATGTCGACCAGGGTGCTGTTGGAGCGCACGGCATAGACGCCGCCCCCGTCGCGCACGGCCCCGCCTCCGCTCTGGCCCTTGTACATGTCCCGGTCGAAGTACACCTCGTTGCCGACGCTCTCGCAGCCGTCGTAGGTCCCGTACTGGAAGTACATGGTCTGCCCGTCGTAGGGATCCTCGCCGGGGTAGCCGTAGTGGGTCCAGGAGCCGGTCGTGTACCAGTCGCAGTTCGGGTCCGAGCCGAACCCCCGCCAGCCGGCGATCGCGCCGATGGGCCACTGGAGGTCGATGATCGCGACGTCCCAGTCGTAGTCCTCGCTGCTGGTCCAGCCGGCCCAGGCGTGGAGCTGGACGCCGTAGGCCTCGCCGAAGTGCGCCACGCCGTAGTGGAACCCCGGCAGGACCCGGACCTGGTAGGCCCAGTCGTCGACGTCGTTGCCGTCCGAATCCTCGAACATGTACACACAGTGGCCGGCGGTCAGGACGTGGTAGGGATCGATCAGCGTGCCCGAGCATCCGGAGTGGACCACCTCGCCGTGCTCGTTGAGGTATTCGGAATAGATCTTCACGTGCTTGGGGTAGTCGCCGACCGTCGTGTCGTAGACCGGGTAGATGTAGCTGAAATCCTTCGGCGTCCCGTCGCCGCCCGGCGGCACGCGCGCTCCCTGGCCGCCCTCCGTGAGCAGGTGCAGGACGTCGGGGACCCCCTCCGGCGGCGTTCTGCGGAACACCTCGCCCGTGCGCAGGTCGAAGGTCAGCAATTCACCCCGCGAGCACTCGAAGCAGTCCAGGGCGGCGTCCTCCGCGTCGTCGTTCTGCTGACGCTGTGGCATCGGCTGCCCGACGGCGCCGGTCGCGAGTGCGGTGAAAATGAAGATCAGGATGAAAGAGGCGGATATATGGCGATTGAACACGATCCCGACCTCCCCCCAGAGTGACGGGTTACCTACTCCGCGGGTAGTCTATCACATTCGAGTGTTGGGCAGGAGATCATTCTGTACATGCGATGTCAATTGAGACGGGGAGCACTCGATCGGGACGCATCCGGACGAGGTCGCAGCGGCATGCGCAATCCGTCCGATCGTCAAGACAAGAACATTCAGGAACAAACGGGCTTCGCTGGGGTTGATGTCTTTCTCCCGGGCGTACGTACCCCGGCTCCCTTTCCGACAACGGCTTCCGAGGCGGACTTGAACGGCATGGCGCTTCAGCCCAGAACTCCGAGCACGACGACGCGGATCGCTCTGGCGATCTGGTCCGTCCTGCTGCCGGTCCTGCCGGTCCCGGCCGCCGCCTGCGAGCCGCCGCCCCCCGCCCCCGTTCATCCCCCCGCCTGCTGCTGCTGCGTCGAAGAGGCCGTGCCCGGCTGCGCGCGCGAGGCTTCGCTGCCCTGTGCGAGCGGCAATGGCTGCGCCCGTTGCCCGCTGGTGTCGGGCGCCCTGGTTTTCATCGCGCCCGACGGGGTCGGTCTCGAGGGACTCGACCCGCTCGCGATGATCCGTCCGGACGACCAGTTCCCCCGCGAGGCGTTCTACACGCCGCCCGATCCACCTCCCCGGTCGGCCGTGCCTTCCTGACTCCGGCGCCGTCCGTGGTGGACGGCGCCAGCGAATCCTCATGAAAGGACGCCGACATGTTGTCGACGAAGCGTATCGTATTGATCCTGCTCACCTTGATGCTCGCCCTGTCCGCGACGGGCGTGGCGACGGCCGCCGACGATCCCCGCGAGTCCGCCGCGAAGGCGGCCTGCGCTTGCACGTGCTCCGAGGACGGCAAGTGCGCCCAGGGGACCTGCGAGAGCGACCGCTGCAAGGACGGCAAGTGCGACAAGGAAGCCTGCGCGTGCGCCTGCGCCGAGGACGGCAAGTGCGACAGGGAAACCTGCGAGGCCGCTTGCCACGGCAAGTCGCCCAAGGGCTGCGCCGCGCAGAAGACCGCGCACGGCTGCGGCTCCGCCTGCGGCGGGCACGGCAAGTCGTAGGCTGATCGGCTGAAACGTCGTCCGGACGGAAAGGGGCCCGCCTGTTCTGCCGGCGGGCCCTCGGTCGTCGGCCGCTCTCAGGAATGCTCGGGCGGCTCGATCTTGTCCATCTCGCCCGCTTCGACCTTGGCCAGGTACTCGGGATAGGTCATCGAGGGCCGGCCCGTGTCCTGCCGGACCATTTCGATGCACCCGTCGACCGGACAGACCAGCGAACAGAGATTGCAGCCCACGCACTTGTCCTGGTCCACCTCGAAGAGGTTGACCTTGCCCTCGCCGGCGCCGGCGAAGACCCGGAAGCCGCCGCTGTGCATCAGGGCCCGCGGGCCGTCGGCTCCGTGACGCGCCACGTACGCGTCCTCGCTCACGGTGGTGTGCACGATGGACTGGTGGGCGCCGTCCTCGCAGGCGATGTAGCAGACGCCGCAGTGGACGCAGCTCTCCTGGTCGATCTGCGCCGCCACCTTGTAGCTCAGGTCGAGCTGGTTCCAGTCGCCGACCAGGGGTACGGTCCGTCCGATGAAGTCGTCGAGGCGGGCGAAGCCGTGGCCGGCCATCCAGTTTTCCAGGCCCGAGACGAACTGCTCCACGATGCGGAAGCCGTAGTGCATGGCCGCCGTGCAGACCTGCACGCCGCTCGCGCCGAGCAGCATGAACTCCACGGCGTCGCGCCAGGTCTGGATGCCGCCGATGCCGGAGATGGGCAGGCCGATCCCCGCGTCGGCGGCGATGCTGTGGACCATGTGCAGGGCGATGGGCTTGACCGCCGGTCCGCAGTAGCCGCCGTGGCTGCCGCGGCCCGCCACGTGGGGGACCGGCAGCAGCGAGTCCAGGTCCACGCCGATGATGGAGTTGACGGTGTTGATCAGGGCCAGGCCGTCGGCGCCGCCCCGCCGCGCCGCCCGCGCCACGAAGCGCACGTCGGTCACGTTGGGTGTCAGCTTGACGAGCACCGGTATCTCGGCCGCCTCCTTGACCCAGGTCGTGATCTGCTCGGTGTAGTCGGGCACCTGCCCCACCGCGGCGCCCATGCCGCGTTCGCTCATGCCGTGGGGGCAGCCGAAGTTCAGCTCCAGCCCGTCGCAGCCGGTGTCCTGGGTGCGCTTGACGATGTCGTGCCACACCTCCGGCTTGCTCTCGACCATCAGCGAGACCACGACCGCGTGGTCGGGGAACTCGCGCTTGACCTGGCGGATCTCCGCGAGGTTGGTCTCCAGCGTGCGGTCGGTGATCAGCTCGATGTTGTTCAGGCCGACGACCTTCTGGCCGTCGTAGTCCAGGGCCCCGTAGCGCGAGGAGACGTTGACGATGGGCTCGGTGCCCAGGGTCTTCCACACCACGCCGCCCCAGCCCGCCGCGAAGGCGCGGCG
Organism: bacterium; assembly: GCA_018814885.1. Lineage (NCBI taxonomy): Bacteria > bacterium. The sequence continues at coordinate 6,539 of JAHIYU010000022.1, forward strand.
CACCTGGTAGGCGGAGTTGGTGGGCGGACCGCTGGCCAGCCAGAAGGGATTGGGCGACCGGACGCCGCCGACGTTCGTGCCGAGATCAGGCTTGCCCATGTTTCTCCTTCAGGTACCGGTCGATGCCGCGCGCGGCTATCTTGCCCTGCTGCACGGCGTGGACAAGCTCGGCGCCCTTGCTGATGCAGTCGCCGCCGGCGTAGAGGCCCGCCAGAGAGGTCGCGCCGGTCGCCGGGTCGATGATCACGCGTCCCTCGACGAAGTCCAGGCCCTCGACGCCCTGCAGCAGCTTCGAGAGCGGCGATTGCCCGAGGGCCTTGACGACCATGTCGCAGGGCACCTCGAATTCGCTGCCGGGGACGGGTTCGAGGTGCGCCTGGCGGCCCTTGCCGATCAGCTCCAGCCGCTGGCAACGCACGCCCGACAGTTCGCCGTCGCGGGACAGGAACTCCAGCGGCTGCACCAGCCACTCGAAGCGCACGCCGTCGGCGATGGCCAGGTCGTACTCGTAGCGGAAGGCGCTCATGATGTCGGAGGTGCGGCGGTAGAGCATGGTCGTGCGCTCGGCGCCGAGCCGCACCGCGCCGGTGGCCACGTCGACGGCCGTGTTGCCGCCGCCGATGACCGCCACCCGGGTGCCCACCTCGCAGTCGGTCAGCACGCCGAAGTGCATCTGGAAGATGAAGTCCAGGGCCTCCATGACGCCGGGCAGGTCCTCGCCGGGGATGCCGAGTTCGTAGGTGCTGCCCAGGCCCACGCCCAGGAACACCGCGTCGTACTCGTCCAGCAGGCCCTTCAGACCCGCGGCGTCGACCGGCGACTCGAGCCGGATCTCCATGCCCATGCGCGCCACCGGTTCCACCTCGCTCAGCGCGAACTGCCGCGTGACCTTGTAGTTGGCCAGCCCCATGGTGTTCAGGCCGCCCGGCACGTCGCGGGCCTCGAAGACGACGGCGGCGTGTCCCAGCACGCGCAGCTCGTGGGCGCAGGCCAGGCCGGCCGGGCCGCCGCCCACCACGGCCACGCGGCGACC
>JAHIYU010000023.1 GCA_018814885.1 bacterium
GGTGACCCTGGACCTCGACGCCACCGACGATCCCACCCACGGCCGACAGCAGTTGTCCCTGTTCAATGGCCATTACGACCGGTGGTGCTACCTGCCGCTGCTGGCGTTCGCCACGTTCAACGACGAGAGCGATCAGCATCTTCTGGCGGCGGTGCTGCGACCCGGTGTCTGCTGAATACGATCACGGCACGGCATATATGATAATTGGTATATTGATCATATCGGGATTCAGGTACTGCTTATTATAGAACAAGTGAGGAGATGATTCCACTTTGTACCCCATTGACCCGGACACCATTCGCCTCTATAATCCCAGCGGGTTGGGATGTTATCCGCTGCAATCTCGCGTGTGCGGGATGATCTATAACACCTCGATCTCCATTTCCCGCACTTTCCCCGTGCAGCCGACATCCCTCCCGCCGGTTACCACATTTTCCTGTGGCCAGCGCAACTCCGACTCACCAGACGCGGACTCGGATCCAGGATCGATGTGGTGGCCCTCCAGCTCATGGTTGTGGCTGTTGCAAGAGATGGTTCCAGTTCCGCGGTTCCAAGTCAGGGGAGGTGATAAGATCATGAGACATATCCAGACATCACATGAGGACCGGCAGCGACTGCTCCGAATCATCCGCTGCGTCGCCGGCTCGGTCCGGCTATGGCGGACCTCACCGCAGAAAGTGTCGGTCTGGCTGGGCCCGACGCTTCCGTTCTTGGCTCTGGCGTTTGTCGTCTCGGGCCCGGCGCCGCTGGCGACCGGGCAGAAAGCGGACTTGAACACCAAAGACAGGGTCGATCAGGTCGAGAATTCCGTGGCCCAGCCACGGGTGGCTGCGCCGATGGTAGTCGAGATGCGCCGAATCCAGGAGCAGGAACGAGAGGGTCTGAGCCGTCTGCATGAGCGTTTCCGACAGGTGTCCGACTCTCAGGAAGCGCTGGCCATCCAGCGCGAGATCGAGGCGCTCAAGGTGGACACGGGACTGGCATTGCTGCGGATCCAGGCCGACTTCGCCCGCCGCGAAGGACGCACCGAGGTCGCCGAGCAGATTGAAGCCGTCATCGATCGGATCCTGCGTCCAGAGGTACCGGCCGTTCGGGTAGACCGGTCGCGCCCCTTCGACGCGAATGACGTCCCGCCGGGGCAGGGAAGGGAGTGACGAGCCATGCGATACCTTCTGATCGTATTTGCCATGATCTCCCTCTGCCTGTTCACGGCGACCCCTGCCTCGGCCACGGTACGTTACGATCCGATCAAGGTCCGAATGCTCGGCGAGCCCCGTGTCGCCGTCGCGGGCCGGCCGTTCGCAGGGACTCTGGAAATGACGGCCGGAAGGCCCCTCTTCCTCTCCAACGTGAACCTCGTGTCCAGCGGTTGGACGATCAACAGCGTCGACTCGCCCGGCGACACGCAGCTCGAGGCTCAGGAGAGCGTCCTCGTGTCCTTCGAGGCCGTGCCAATCGACGCGGATCAACCCCTGCTTCTGAACTACGAGGTCGACCTGGCGGCCTACCAGGAACCCGTCGACCTCTCCGAGACGGCCTTCGTCAGGACCCAGACCGGAACCACGGCGCGGCTGGCCGAGGCGGACACGAACACCTTCCTCGGCGAAACGGACGGGGAGTCGCCGGACAAGGCGAGGGACATCCGCGTCTGGGGGCGCCTGAGCTATCAGCGAGAGGACGGCCAGCGGATCGGTGCCTACGGCGTGAAGGTCGAAGTGCACGACGAGGACTGGTCCGACGACGAGGTGCTGGACCACGGTTACACCGACGAGGACGGCCGCTACGATTTCACCTTCCGCTGGGATCCCAGCTGGTGGGAGGACCAGCAGCCCGACATCCACGTGTACTTCGAGACGGAGAGCCCTCGTGTCCGGGTCCAGACCGCGGGTCTCTTCGAGACGGAGTACTCCTGGGAGACCCCGACCGAGGACGATTACGGGGGCACGGCCCTCTACATGGGCGACCAGCAGCCTTCGGACGAGGACGATCACCCCGCGCTGCACATCCAGACCAATATCAGGAGAGCCATACGCTGGCTGCAGGACCATCACGGCTACGACATGCCCGAAGTGCACGTCCAGTGGCCCGACGGCCCGGAAGGCGCCGAGTACTTGGTGTTTTTCGAGGAGATCCACGTCGGCAGCGATCGCGAGTGGCGGGAGACCACGCACATCCACGAATACGGCCACCACTGGATCAAGCACTTCTCCCGCGGTTCGGGGTCGGACTACTGCAACGGATTCTGCGATGACGGCGACTGCGGCCATTGCATTTGGTGCAGGGAGACCGCGGAGGACGCCTGGAACGAGGGTTGGCCCGATTGGCTGGCGGACGTGATCACGCGTTCGTTCCTGGCCGATTACGGCACGGCCGCCGACTACGATTACGATGCCGAGTTCGAGACTCCGGATGTATGCAGTGAGGACGGAGCGCCGCACGATCCCACGCGGACCGAGGGATTCATGGCGGCGCTCCTGCGCGACATCGAGGATGACACCCAGGACGATCACGATGTCGCGGATGCCTGGCGGGACCGCCTGCATTACGGGACAGTACCTATCTTCATCATCGCGGAAGAGGAGGAGCCGACGACTCCCATGTGGTTCCTGTACGATCTGCTGGATGAGCTCTGGGATTATCCCGGCGAACGCGAGGACCTCTGGGAGACCGCCAAGAACTGCGGCTACGAGATCGACTCGTTCGACCCCGAGATCGTCGCCGATCTGACCTGCGTGAGCCATACCCCGGGCGGGATCGCCTCTCCGGACGCCACCGTCGAATTCACGTGGACCCGCGCCGCCGACGACGCCTCGGGAGTGGAGGGCTACAGCGTCGTCATGACATCCCCCGCGGGCCCGGACCCCGACGGCACCCCGGAAATCGGGGACGTGACGACCTACACGACCCCCCCCCTGGCACCGGGAGACTACGTCTTCAAGATCCGCACGGTGGACCGCTCGGGAAAGGCGAGCGATGGATACGCCGAGCTCGGTACGATCCGGATCCGGGAGCCCTTGCCGGCGGATCTCGTCTATTACGAACGTCCCGGCTGGCACGATGTGCTCGTGCCCCGGGCGAGCGGCGATGCCACCATCTCTATCGTCACGGCGCCCACAACTCTTCCCGGCAACATCTCCAGCACCTACTGGAACCTGAGCGGACGGAATGCCGGCGAGGAATCCACCGGGATCGGGTTCAGGATGGACTTCCTGGTGGACGGTCAATGGCGGTATTCATCCATCTGGGGAGGACCCGTGTTGCCCCTGACCGCATTTCACGTCCTGAACGGGGGTCCCCTCGAAATCGCAGGTGGCCGGCACACGACCGAGGGATTCATCGATGCGGACGAGGTGATCGCCGAGGGAGACGAGTCCGACAATCGCTGGGCCCACCAGTGGATCTGGACTCCCTTCGAGCTGAGCGAAGGCGACGCCATCGGGCGCGGTCAGCCGCCGGACCGCAGCGGAGGCTGTGAATCGATCGTGGACGGATCTCCGATCTACTACAACTGCGACGGCTTGCGCTTCACCACGACAGGATGGTGGAATGCGGTCTGGATTCACGCTCTCGATGACGAGCAGGATTTCGATTGCCTCCTTCACGATCCCTCCACCGGCGCCGACAACGGCTTCAGCTCGTACCTCTGCTGGTCCGGCAGGGGCGCCGGGAGCCTTGATGCCGTGATCGTGAACCGCAACGTGACGGCCCTGGGCGACTGGGACGTGGGCGTCCTCAATCTCGATCCGATCTATGACCTCCTGCCGCACAGCTACCGGGCCGAGCATGTGATCAGCGAATCCTTGCCCTGGGACGAACTCACCGCGTCGACCATCGGTGAGGAAGATATGCTGATGCTCAGGGAGTTCCGCGTCCTGCCGGGCGACATCGGGCCTGTGAGCATCACGGTGGAGATCGATTCCGGCACGGGACCGGTTCACGTCCTTTGGCTCGATGACGACTTCGCCACCGGCGATCTCATGGATTACGATGCCTATGCGACGGCCGATGTCGACCATGCCGCCCGTCTGGATTTCGAGGTCGCGCAAGCGGGTTACAACTGTCTGGTGGTCTATCGCGATTCGCGCGAAGACAAGGGTGCCATCGATCTGACCACGCGGGTCTGGAGCACGCCGGCCGACTACGAACCTCATGCGGCCGCCGGCTGGTATGCACCGCTGGTGCCGCGTTCCGCCGATGACGGGATCCCGTCGTCGGTGCCGGTGCCCGACATACTGCACGGAGACGATCCCTCGACCTATCTCAATCTCGCGGTCCTCAACAACAGTCCGACCGCCGCTGCTGCGGGGATGATCTCGCGGATCCACCTGGACGGGGAGCCGGTCGCCTTCCCACCTGACCTGGTGTGGGGCGAGTTCGCGGCACACGGGACAGATACGGACAACTCGAGTGACGCCAGGACGGTCAGGAGCGGCCGCCATACTCTCGGTGTGCATCTCGACGCCGACGATGTCATCGAGGAGATACACGAGGATGACAACATCTATGGAGAGCAGTGGGTCTGGTCGCCGCCGGAAATGCCGGTCACGGGCGTCACGACGCGTGCCGCGCCTCCCGATCGCACCGGGGGCTGGCCGGACATTCGTACCGGCGAACTTTACCTGTACAACTGCGATGGATTGCGGACGCCGGTCTTTGCTCATTCAGGCAACGACGGGTACTGGGGCGCGGTCGCGGTGATTCCGGGAGACAGCAGCGATGTCGATCTCCGGATCCACGAACTGGCTGCCGGCCCCAAGGACGGATTCGCCGCCAATCTCGTCTCTTCCGGCTGGGGGACCGAGCAGTCCGACTACGTGCTCATCAACTTCAATCGCACATCGTTCCGGGCCTTCGATGTCGGCGTACTGCTGAACGGCGGGACCGAGCCCTATGTCGCCGAGCTTGGAGAGTCCCTCTACGGGGGCATGGCCGTCGAGGGAGTCTACGGTCCCTTCATCCTGGGAGCTCATCAGATTCTGGCTCTCCATGAGTTCTACATGGATGCCGGGCTCTGCCGGATCACCCTGCAGAACGTGTCGGGAGAGGTGGACTGGGCCCTGACAGGACACCGGGACGACCTGGCCTATCAGTCGAAGTCGAGCGCGGATGCCGTCGCAGTGGCCTGGTTGAACGGGCCCGGCGAGGACGAGATCATCTTCGCCGAGGTCGAGCAGGCCGGTTATTACTGTGTCGCCGTGTCCAAGGCGAGGTTGGCGGACCTGACGATCGAGGGGGGCTATCAGCTGCACATCCTGACCGATCTGACTGCCGTGGAGGGCGGACCGTCCGTGCCCAAAGCGACCGTCCTGGCATCGATCTACCCGAATCCCTTCAACCCGCGCACGACCATCGCCTACGAGCTGGCCCGCGAGTCGGCGGTGACGCTGGGCATCTACGACGTGCAGGGTTCGCTGGTGCGCACCCTGGTCCGGACCTCACTGCCGGCCGGCTTCCACGAGGCGGTATGGGACGGCACCGACGACCGCGGCCAGCGCGCAGCCAGCGACGTCTACCTGGTCCGCTTGCGGACCGACGACGCCGTCCAGATGCGCAAGATCGTGCTGTTGAAATAGTCCGCGTCAGTTGTCCAGATCGTGCAACCAGCCCGGTTGTCGAACCCCCAGGGGATTGGCAGCCGGGCATCCCTATCGGGGGAGGACGATCCGCGGTCGGAGTTGAGGTGTCGTTCATCGACGATCAACGCCGATCCGCTGCACCGGGCGTCCGGTCGAATCTGTGCTCGGCCTGTACAAGACCGGGCCGATCTGGAGTCGCAGGCTCAGGCGACATCTCGAGGCTGTGGCGTTCGCGACGCTCGAATGGGTGGACTGGTTCAACAACCTGCGGCTGCTCGAGTCGATCTGTTGCATTCCGCCCGTGGAATTCGAGGAGGCATATCATCGCAGTCGGCAGACTACGGCCAGGGTGGCCGGACCCGGGTGACGGGGGCTCCGGGAAAGGTGGGGTGGTTCAGGCAGTAGTTATGAGGGGAGGGGGCCGCGGCCTGATCAGGGCAGGTTGTGAAGGATGACCATTGCCGTGGCGAGGACGATGGCGGTCGCCCAGTAGCTGACCCGGCAGGCCCTGGAGCCCTTGTGTTTGTGCTCCGCCGATCCCCAGATCGTGGCGATGAAGGGCGGGATGGCCAGGGACAGGTAGGTCATCGGCTCGGGCAGCACGCGCTTGGAGACGTAGGCCATGGCGATGATGCTGGCGCCGGTGACCAGGGCCAGCTGGATGTGCGGCGAGCGGGTGGGACCCTTCAGCTTCGTCATGCCTACGAGTCTAGTTGACGGGCGTGTGTCGTCAAGTGCGGTTCCAGGGCGCGTCGGGCCGGAAGCCCCGTCGCGGCTCCAACCGATGCATCCTTTCAATTCCCCCCGGAAATCCGCTACTATCCGCGTATATGCGATCCGACTCGGCCACGGCCAGCAACGGGAGAGGACATGTACTACATCGTCGAATCCGAAAAGACCTTCGCCCGGGCGGCGGCGGATCTCGAAGCCGCGGTCGCGCGCAACGGCTTCGGCGTGCTGCACGTCCACGACCTGGGGGAGACGCTGCGCGGCAAGGGCGTCGCTTTCGCGGAGGACTGCAAGGTCTTCGAGGTCTGCAATCCCGTGCACGCCGCGAAGGTCCTGTCCAGCGACATGCGCCTGAACATGGCCCTGCCCTGCCGCATCTCGGTCTTCACCGAGGGCGGCCGGACGAAGATCGGCCTGATCGAGCCCGCGCAGATGCTGTCGGCGCTCTCGGACGACGAGGCGCTGCGGCTGGTCGCCGCGGAAGTACAGGAGAAGACCATCCGCATGGTCGACGAGGCGCGGTGATCAGCCCGTCCGGTTGCCGAAGCTCTCCGTCTGCAACGGCTCAGTCCTCCGGCCGATAGACTACCGTCGCGTAACCCACCCAGTGGGCGAGCGTGTTGGGTGCCGTCACGCCCAGGCGCGTCCCGGGCGCCGCCAGGCGGCCGTCCGTGACGCTGTCGCCGTAGCGCAGCAGCTCGCCGGTCAGGGGCGGGGCGCCGAGACGCTCCTGCAGCCGCGCCGCCACCGTCAGGCCGAAGGGGATGGAGTAGAGGCCGCACCAGGTGATCCGGTAGGGATAGTCGGGATAGTCGGGACGGGACGGGTCCCAGACCAGGCGCACGAACGCCACGACGCTCGCGTCGCCCAGCGGCCCGGCCAGCGTGGCCGCGGCCAGGGTCAGGTCCTGGGCCCGCCCGGCCGCATGACCGGCCTCGTCGCAGCCGAAGGGCGCGTAGCCGTTCCCGCCCCAGCCTTCGCACCCGTAGTGCACGGCGTCGGCCGAGATCAGCAGGCCCAGGTCGCGGCCCGGCACCCAGCCGTGCTCGCGGCAGATGTCGGCCAGGACCGCAGCCAACGCGTCCGCCTGCGCCTGCAGCGTATCCAGTTCCATGCCCGACACCAGGATCGGCACGAACAGCGGCTCTTCGACCGCCGCGCCCAGCCAGGGCAGCAGCGCCTCGATCGAGTGCTCGGCGGCCTGCCGTCCGGGCGCCACCTCGACGATCCCGTCCAGCCGCGCCGCCA